>JAFZET010000272.1 GCA_017560565.1 Clostridia bacterium
AAAACCGAAAATATCGTCGGCATGCTTCATTTCCCCGTCACCGTTCTGGTCGCGGCAGGCGGCGACCATCATTTCCAGCATATCATCGTAGTACCAGTTGTTTTCACGAACCCGGTCATAGATGTTTTCAAAGCCGTTGTCTTCATACAGCTGCTTGTTGAACATCAGAACCCAGGTAGCATCGTTGTCGATAACAGTGATATCGCCGGTGGCAAAGTAAATATTCCCCAGCAGTTCAAGGTCTTCCCGGCAGCCCTGGTCCCACCACGGCTTGGAAAGGTCGATGTAGGGCAGGTCATACATACTGATGGTATTACCGGCCTGTGCCAGGTTGGCGGCGGCGGTAATGTTGGTCATAACGGCGTCATACTCACCGGAACCGGCGGTAACGTCCTTCTTGGCCAGCGTTTCGGTAACACCCTGGGTCTGTTCCATCTTGATGTTGTAGGTTTCTTCCAGATACAGGTTTCTTTCAAATACGGCGTCATTGATAGCGTCACCGGTAGGTTCTTCTACCCATACGTCATAGGTCATCCAGTCCTTACCGTTGGTATCGTTTTCATCGGAAGTCAGGAACATGAAGGTTGCCCCTCCGAAATCCAGAGCAGGAATATCGGGCAGCAGTTCGGTTTCTTCAACGGGAGCGGTGTCTGCGGTTTCTGTGGTTTCGGCAGCAGCGGGTGTGGTTTCCGAAGCGTCACCGGCACAGGCCAGCAGTGTGGGAGCGGTCATCAGAATGGCCAGCAGCAGAGCGATAATGGTATGCTTTTTCATAATGTCCTCCGGTACGGATTTAATTCTCCCATGACGGGAAAAATCACTTTTTGCTTTTTTCAATTATACTACACTTTCCCGGCTTTGTCAATTCCAAAAGGCACTTTTATTATAGAAAATGATAAGTATTTCCTTAATTTACACGGAAATTTGAGTATATTTGAATAATGCAATTTGTAGTTATATACAGACAAAAAACCCGTCCCGTACAGAAACTGCACAGAAACGGATTTTGCCACGATTGGATTTCAGCCCACTTCGATCACATGATACCCGCTGCCCACGGTCTTCTTTATGCCGCAGAAGTCGATTTCCGCTTCCGCACCGAAGGGAATCTGCACAAACAGCCGTTTTTTGTCGTAGCGGTCAGACCAGCGCACACTGACTTCGCCCAGCACCGTTTCCACCACAGCGTGTGCGGAGCAAAGTCCTTGCGGCAGTACCGGTGCAATGCGGATCTTCTTCCAGCCGGGTTCGGCGGGCGTGACCCCAGCGATCCATGCGTAGAAGAAATAGCCGATGGCGCCGTACATGGGATGGTTGTGGGAATTCATGCCGGGGTTCTTCTTCAGCTCGAACCGTTCCCATACAGTGGTAGCTTCGTTCTGGATCATAAACCCGTAGGAGGGGTAGGTTTCCCTGGTCAGCAGCGTCCACGCCTTGTCTATATGACCGTACTTCGCCAGCATATCCATCATGTACCTGGTACACAGATTGCCGGTGGTAAACTTATAGTCTCTTTCCACCAGATCGGCGGCAAGGATATCGGCGGCGTTCTGGCGTACTTCTTCCGGCAGGATGTCCAGCCACAGCGCAAATGCCTGCGCCCCTTCGGAACCATTGTCCACCTTGCCGTTTCCGTCATGCCATTTGGCAAGGAATGCGGCTTTTACTTTTTCTGCAATTTCCGCATAGTGGGCGGCTCTGTCGGTGAGACCAATGGCGTTTGCCATCTTCACCAGCAGCTTGCAGTTCAGGTAAGAATACCCAGTGGACATGATTAGCCCTCCGGTTTCCTGGCTGTAAGCCGCATCAATTTCACCGCCCACGCAGGCATAATAGGGGCCCGCCCAGTCACCGTAGTAGCTGTAGTTTACGATATAGTCGTCACTGTGAGCCAGCAGGCAGTCTTCCCACGCCGCCAGTCCTTCAAAGCCTTCCTTCAGATGATCGGTGCATCCCGTGTGCATCCACGCCTGGTAGGCAGCCATCAGATATGAGGTGCAAACCGGGTCTGCGGGACGGTTGCCAAAGAAGAAGGGGGCCGTACAGGTGATGGCGCCGTCAATCTGCTCATCCCGGATATCCCGGACGATCTTTGGGAACATACGGCCGATATCAAAATTGTAGGGCGTTTCCTCAAAGCGTACGGTGGCATCGTTCATCCAGCCCATGCGCTCGTCACGCTGAGGGCAGTCTGTCAGGATGGAGTGCATATTGTCCATCTCGGTCATGACCACATTCTTCTGGATCTGGTTCACAAGAGCCGAACCGCAGGAGAACAGAGAGCCGTTTTTCATGTCGGTACACCACAAGAGGGCGGTCAGGTCTTCCTTGGCTGCATAGTCCACACCGGTGATTTCGGCATACCGGAAGCCGTGGAAGGTGAATTTCGGTTCCCACAGAATCTCGTCCCGTCCGTCACCGGCAGCGATGTAAGTATCGGTACATTTTGCACCCCGCAGCGGAGCCATGTACAGGGTACCGTCCTCGTCCAGTTCTTCTGCGAAACGGATGGTGATGGTCTGTCCCGGTTTCAGGGTTTCCGGCAGTACCATGCGCACCACCCCTGCTATGTTCTGACCGAAATCCGCTACGAACATACCCGGTTTCGGTGTGGTGATCTCGATGGCGGGATATTCAGCCGTCTGCCGGATGGGTTCCAGTGCCATAGGACACATAACGCCGCCCGGTGCGGGAACTTCCACGGCAGGAGCGAATCCCACGGGAGAAGCGGAGGCACTATCCCAGCTTCTGTCGGCAAGGCGTGCGTCATAGGTCTCGCCGTGGAAAATGGATGCACTCACCACAGGTCCGAACTTCACGCCCCAGTTTTCATCCGTGGCGATGGTTTCCACCCGTCCGTCTTCGTACCGCAGTACCAGCATCGCCCAGAGCTGGCTTCGCCCGGAGAAGGACAGACTGCGGTATGCCAGCACGCTTTTGGTCAGATCGGTATGGTTGTTCCGCCAGCCTTCCGCCACCTGAATACCGATGGTGTTTCTGCCCGGACTGAGCAGGTAGGTTACATCCGGGTGTACGGTGTAGTACACTCTCTTTTCATAGGCGGAAAAAGCGGGTTCCAGTTTGGCATCCGTCAGATCCATACCGTCCACGGTGACATGGTGGTACCCCAGACCACAGACATACAGGCAGGCAGACTCCGGCATCTCGGACAGGGTAAAATCCCGGCGGAAATACAGCACCCGTCCGTTTGTTTCCTCATCCACGCCGATCCATTTGCCGCAGATCTCGTCCTCTGCCAGCACACCGGACACGAAGGAGAACACATACGGCGCAGATTCTTCCCCGTTTCTGTCACGGAGCTGTATGGTGGCAGTCAGGGGGGTTCCGGCGGGCAGCTTTTCCCCGGCATAGGTAAGGCACTGCTCAGTCTTTTCCACCCAGCCGCTGTCCCAGCGCAGGCTTTCTCCTTCCACTATGACCCGGCAGGCACTCTGACCGTTATCGTCACGGGAAGAAACCGCCGCCCAGCCGAATACCGGCTTTTCGGAATCAATGGTACAGAACCGACAGCCTTCTCTGACTCTGCCGCCGTCAATAAACACAGATGTGATTTTCAGCATAGAAATACCTCAAACAAAATGAAGAACAAAGAAGGAAAATGCAGACAGAGTCACACGATTTCAATTCTTAATTCTTCATTCTGAATTCTTAATTTTCAAAAGTTACTCCGGCTTGGTTTCCAGCTTCAGGGGATAGTCGCCCAGATGTTCCATCTTGAAGCCGTTTGCCTTGTAGGCTTCGTAATCGAAGGCGTCCAGTTCGTCCATGGCCAGCTTGTGGAATTCGTAGAAATTGTACCACCATTCATAACCGGAACCCAGTTCAGCGTTCAGATAGGCATCGGCAATGTCACAGCCCATCTGGGGAGCCACATAGAACGCACCCATGGCAAGTACATTCACACCGTTGCCGGTGATGGCGCGCAGTGCGGCGGGAACGGATTCCACAACCCCTGCGTGTACTCTGGGGCACTTGCTGGCGGCGATGTGGATACCCATACCGGTACCGCAGAACAGCAGCGCTCTTTCAAAATTGCCTTCGGATACCTGTGCGGCGACCCGGAGCCCTACTCTGTGGAACATATTCTCGGTGTCTTCCACATTGGGGTCGGTCACGCCCAGGTCGGTGATCTTCCAGCCCTTGGCACGCAGATGTGCGCATACGGCTTCTTTCAGAGGATAACCGGCGAAATCGGCACCCACAACCAGATACTTGTCCTTTACGGTTTTCATGATCGGATCTCCTTGCAGATAAAAGTTTGTTTGGATATATCCTATCACATTTTCCGCCAAAGGTCAATAAGGTTTTGGCAGATTTATATGGAAAAACATTTCTGAACTTGGTTAAAAATATGCTTTTCCCCCTTGCATACCGCCGGAAATCGTGATATACTATCCGTAACAAGTGGGATTTGCATCCCCTGTATTTTTGATTCAGGAGGAAGAAATGGCAACAGTCACTATCGGATGCGGTACCAGATACCTTTGTCTGGATATCAGCAATGCCGCACCCTGCCGGAAGCTTCTTATCCGCGAAGGCGAAACGCTGGTGTACGATCTGGATGTTTATCTGGCAGAACCCAACATGGAAAGCGTGCGGATGTATGCGGATCTGCAGCCCTTCTTCGGAAAAAAACTGACATTTCTGCTGGCAGACGGCGAAGAGGAGCTCCCCTTCCCGGCACAGCTTACGGATAGACGGGCAGGAGAAGAGGATTACAGAACCCATCTCCGTCCCACCGTGCATTTTACATCCCGCTACGGCTGGAACAACGACCCCAACGGTCTGATCTATGCGGACAATGTATACCATCTGTTCTACCAGCACAATCCCGCCGGTACCCGCTGGGGGAATATGCACTGGGGACACGCCACCTCAGAGGATCTGCTGCACTGGACGGAACAGCCGGAAGCCCTGTACCCGGACTGCCACGGCACCATGTTCTCCGGCAGTGCGGCGGCGGACTATGACAATATCACCGGACTGAAGGAAGGGGACTGCACGCCCATTCTGCTGTACTATACAGCCGCCGGCGGCACTTCCCTGCTTTCCTCCGGACAGCCTTTTGCCCAGTTCCTTGCGTATTCCACGGACGGCGGCAAGACCTTCCGGAAATATTCCGACACCCCTGTTCTGCCCCACATCATCGGCGGTAACCGTGACCCCAAAGTGGTCTGGGCAGAAGAACTGAAGGCGTGGCTCATGGCACTGTATCTGGACGGACGGGAGTACCGCCTGTTTCTCTCCCGGGATCTGCTCCACTGGGACGATTTCCAGACCATCACCCTGCCGGAAGATGCAGAGTGCCCGGATTTCTATCCACTGACCTGTGCGGAAACCGGCGAACGGCTGTGGGTCTTCTCCGGCGCATCGGACACTTATCTGGTGGGGCTTCTTTCGGAAAACGGTTTCCATCCTCTTGGGGAAGCCGTACCCTACCGGCTTGGCGGCGGCGGAAGTTATGCGGCACAGACCTTCTGGGGGACAGGTGACCGGATTGTCAAGATCGCCTGGGGACAGATGAACGCTCCCGGTGCTGAGTTCTCCAGCCAGATGCTCTTCCCGGCGGAAGTAACGCTGCACCGCTGTCATGACGGCAGATACCGGCTGGCCACAAATCCCCTCGGCGAGATTTCCCGTCTGCACAAAATGGATATCCGTGTGGACAAGTCTGCTTCCCGGAAATGTCCTCTGCAGTACCAGCTCAAGGGAGACGCATACGATCTGACCATCCGTGTCGGGTATGATGCTGCACCTGTATGCTGTGAACTCTACGGCATTTCCCTGACCATTGATGCATCCGCCAACCGGATTATTCTGCCGGATCGGGAGATTCCCCTGGCATACCGCTGGGACTCCCCCTGCCGGGAACACGCAGTTCGCCTGATCGTGGACACCATCAGTCTGGAAGTCTTTGCGGACGGCGGACTGATCTACACCGCACTGCAGGCTGAACCTGATTTTGCCAGGGATCAGCTTCTGCTGTATCCGGTCGCTGAGGGGGATCGTGAGGAGATCTCCGTGGATCTGGCACCCCTGCATAGCATCTGGCAGTGATTCTAAGTAAAAAGTAAACAATAAGAAGTATCTTTCGGAGGAGAATATGGCTTTGATCAATCGGAAATATATACTGGAAGAATATATGCGTCCTCTGTGGGAGGGCGATACCGTGGCACACGAATCCGTGATGTTCCGGGAAGATGAACACGCTGTACGGCTGGTATACCCCATTGAGGAAGTGTACGCCGTATATTCCGCTGACATGACGGAAGAATACGAAAAAGATGTTGACTGGACCGTGGAGTACGGTTGTTTTGTCCGCACCCCCGGCTCCCGGATGCCCTATATGCCGCTGGAACGGTTCTATCCCGCCGAACATGAAAACGGCAAAGACTTCGGCTGTACGGAAGCCGGCAAGCCCTTCCTCGGGTTCGGCGAAGGGGACACCATGATCCGGAATCAGGTGATCATCACCTACCGGCACAGTGCTTCCTGGAACGGTCCGGCTGTTCCCGTCCAGACCGACAAATGCGCCCGGTTTCTTGCCAAGCTGGAAAAAGGCGAGGAAGCCACCATTCTCTTCTACGGTGACAGCATCACCACCGGTGCCAATTCCTCCGGCAGAGTCGGCGTGCCCCCCCATGCCCAGTCTTTCCCGGAAATGGTCACTGCCATGCTGGCCGCAAAATACGGCTACACAGTATCCTGGGATGTGCATCCCTATGAAGAAATGAAGACCATCGGAAAAACCGGCGGCAAGGTACTTCACTATGTCAACACAGCCGTGGGCGGTATGGATTCCGTCTGGGGCGTGAACAATGTGGACTCCCATGTAAACGACTATCAGCCGGATCTGATCATTCTCGCCTTCGGTATGAACGACGGTCACAAGACCAGAGACTACTATATGGAGCTGACCGACAAGATCGTCGCTTCCATGGAGGAAAAGGTACCCCAGGCGGATATCATCCTGCTGGCCACCATGCTTCCCCACTGGCGGGCTGCAGGTTTCTTCGGGCACCAGATCGAATACGAACCGGCACTGACCGCTTATGCTGCTCCCAGAGAACACGTAGCCATTGCACCTATGACCTCCGTACACAAGCATATCCTGTCCCGGAAGGAATACTACCACATGACCGGGAACAACGTAAACCATCCCAACGATTTCCTGGCACGTATCT
>JAFZET010000273.1 GCA_017560565.1 Clostridia bacterium
CAAGGACTACTTCCGGGAACTGGGGGACGAGTTTGCCGCCGAAAGCTGCGACAGAACCATCGCCCTGATCGAGGAATACGGCCTGGAAGACCGGTGTGTCATCAACAGCTTCGACGGCAAGCTGCTGCAGTACGTGCAGGACAAGTGGAACGGCCGTTTCAAGCTCCACGGCTTCCATCCGTATAAGCAGTATCTGGGAGAAGTATATCCCCTGCCCATGTACTGCGTATGCCTCTTCGATCAGGACAAAGACAGTGCCGGAAACCCCTGTGCCGTTGCGCCGAAAGAAATCTTTGATGCGGTGAAAGCGGACGGATGCCAGACCTGGCTAGGTGCCGGTGTAGTTCTGGAAGAGCACGTAAAGATGGGCTGTGAACGGGGCGCAGATCTGTACACCTCCAACGAACCTGCCAAACTGATGGAAGTGCTGAGGCGGCTTGGCTGGCGGGAAGGCGGCTGGCAGCTCTGATTTCAGGTAAGAAGTAAGAGATAAGAAATAAGAAGTAAAAACAGTGCAGTATGTATCTCTGTCAGGAGAACCGCATACTGCACTTTCTTCGTTATTTCTGATTTCTGACTTCTTATCTCTTACTTTCCCGTCACTTCCCGTCCACCAGATCATCGATCACCTGCCGGATTTCCTCATAATCCGCTTTCGGCAGCAGATAGGTGTGCCGGCATTCCGCATCCGGTTTCCAGTGGGTCACAAGGTTTTCGTCCACCCATACCCGACCGTATGCATGATAATTCCAGTATTCCCCCGGACGGATGGCTTCCAGCATGGCGGTGTGATCCCAGCTGTTCCGCCCTCTGCCGCCGTTATGGATACGGTATGCTTCCGCCACAGGATCCCCCTCCGCCGCACGGGAAGGATACTCTTTCATGGTGACAATATAGGTACCGATCTCGAAGCTGGACAGCACCAGTTCCCCGCACCAGTTGTCAAAAGCCGCCCGAGCCGTTTCCAGACCGCTGCCGTAGATGTTCCATTCCCAGGTGGACGGCTCACCGATGGCTTCGATGGCAGCATAGATCGGCATGGGCCAGCTCTCAAAGAATCGTCCGCCCATGAGCACTGTCCGTTCCAGCTTCCGGGAGATCAGCTCCTTCCCGGACATGGGAGAAATTTCATCCGGTTCGCTGGTCGCCAGTCTTGCCATAGAACCAAGATTCCCCGTTACCACCAGTGTAATGCTCCCGTCTTCCGCATCTGCCAGAATCTGCCGCAGGAGTTTCAGTGTGTCAGGTGCGCCATTGTCCGTTCCATAGCTGTCCGCCGGATACCGGTTTGGAAAATTTTCACAAAGAGCAGCAGCATACACCCCCGGTTCGCTCTGGGGAACACCATAGTTGATCCCCACCGGCACTTCCCTGCCGTAGAACCGGTTGATGGCATCAATACATCCTGCCACATAAGGCGAAGCATAACAGGCAGTTACCGCCAGCAGCTCCGCTTCCCCTTTGTCGCACAGCCGGTGCAGCATAGCCAGTGCCCCCGCATCATCACAGTCCCCGCCGATATCGGTATCGAAAACAATCTTTACAGGCTTACCCATAACATCCTCCAGCAAAGTAAACTTCTGTATCGAGTATAACACAGGCACAAAAAAAATGCAATATCCCCACAGAAATTCTGTAGGAATACTGCATTCCAAATTACTTCTTATCTCTTACTTCTCACTTCTTACTTCTTCAGCTTCGCCTGTGCCTTGAGACGGTTCTCAGTGTTCAGGATCCGCTTGCGCAGACGGATGGACTTGGGCGTAACTTCGATCAGTTCGTCATCGGAGATAAATTCAATCGCCTGTTCCAGAGAGAAGATCTTGTGAGGCACCAGTCTCAGCGCTTCGTCAGCACCGGCAGAACGGATGGAGGTCAGGTGCTTCTTCTTGCACACGTTTACCGCAATGTCTTCCTTCTTGGGGCATTCGCCGACCAGCATTCCTTCGTACACAGGAGTCTGTACGCCGATGAACATTACACCGCGATCCTGTGCGTTGAACAGACCATAAGAGGTTGCTTCACCGTCTTCGGAGGCCACCAGAGAACCGGTGTAGCGGGTGATGATTTCCCCTCTGTGAGGCTGGTATCCGTCAAACAGAGAATTGAGAATCCCTTCCCCACGGGTATCGGTCAGGAATTCGCTTCTGTACCCGAACAGACAGCGGGAGGGAATGGAGTATTCGATCCGCATTCTGGTACCGCTGGAAGAGATACCCATTTCCAGCAGCTCGCCCTTACGTGCCCCCAGCTTTTCCACAACGGCACCCACATATTCTTCCGGCACGTCGATGGATACTTTTTCCACAGGTTCGCACAGTACGCCGTCGATTTCCTTGAACAGCACACGGGGGTTGGAGCAGCAGAGCTCATACCCTTCCCGACGCATGGTTTCGATGAGAATGGACAGATGCATTTCCCCTCTGCCGGCAACCAGGAAGCAGTCGGTGGTGTCGCCGTCCTGTACCCGGAGAGAAACGTCCTTCAGGGTTTCCTTGTACAGCCGTTCCCGGATCTGACGGGAGGTAACCCACTTGCCTTCTCTGCCCGCGAAGGGGCTGTCGTTTACGGCAAAGGTCATTTCCATGGTGGGTTCGCTGACCTTCACAACTTCCAGAGGCGTGGGATCCAGGGGAGAAGCGATGGTGTCCCCGATGGTGATGTTTTCCGCACCGCTGAAGCATACGATATCACCCATCTTGGCTTCTTCCACCGTGACTCTTCCCAGACCGTCAAACTGGTACAGGGAAACGATCTTGGTCTTCTTGGGAGCGGCGTCGGGTGTATGGAAGTTGGTAATCACCACTTCTTCACCTACCCGGACAGAACCCCGTTCGATCCGACCGATGCCGATACGGCCCACATAGTCGTTATAGTCAATAGAGGAAACCAGCAGCTGCAGAGGTTCATCGATCTCCCCTTCAGGTGCGGGAATGTAGTCCAGAATGGTCTGGAACAGGGGATCCAGATTTTCACCTGCCACATCGGGAGAGAAGGAAGCGGTGCCCGCCCGTCCGGAGCAGAACAGTACGGGAGAATCCAGCTGTTCATCGGTGGCATCCAGTTCCATCAGCAGTTCCAGAACTTCATCCGGCACTTCGTCAAGACGTGCATCGGGCTTGTCGATCTTGTTGACCACAACAATCACTCTGTGACCCAGCTCCATGGCTCTCTGCAGAACGAAACGGGTCTGGGGCATGGGACCTTCCGCTGCGTCCACCAGCAGAATAACGCCGTTTACCATCTTCAGGATCCGTTCCACTTCGCCGCCGAAGTCTGCGTGCCCGGGGGTGTCCACGATGTTGATCTTTACATCTCCCCGCATCACGGAAGTGTTCTTGGCAAGGATGGTGATCCCTCTTTCTCTTTCCAGATCCCCGGAGTCCATAACTCTTTCACGGACGGTCTGGTTCTCGTGGTATGCCCCGCCCTGCTTGAGCATTTCGTCCACCAGGGTAGTCTTACCGTGGTCAACGTGGGCAATGATGGCAATATTCCGTAAATCTTCTCTGATCAAAGCTATACTCCTCTTTTTCCGGCACTTCTGCCTGATAACTTTCCATTTTTCCAACTTTGTTATTATAGCATAAAAGAGTACAGAAATAAAGGATTTTCCGCCAAAAAACGCAATTTCAGCAGATTGCAAAAAAGTCAGCCCCGGATGAGGACGAGTTTTGGCAAAGGAAAAAGGGAGCATTGCCCCCTATGATTCCGCTGTTTCACTGTTCTTCTTTTTCGGTTTCCGGTACTCGATCTCACCGTGCTGTTTTTCGAATCTTTCCACCAGCTGCCGGATCAAATATACAGTCTGCCCACTGGCACTTCTGCCCTCATAATCCGCTATATAATGCAGTTTGAACAACAGTTCCTCATCCATCCGTACCGATAAATTCTTGATAGCCATAAATATCCTCACATATTTTCATTATGACTTTATTTTAATGTTTTTGTGTGATATAATATTCACATTGACGTCATTATAATGATTTTTGAATATTTTTGAATTTATCGAATGAAAAGGGGAAACTATTATGAAACTGGCTATCATCGGTTCCCGGAACCTGACCATAACCAATCTGGAAGACTACATCCCGCCGGAAACCACCGAAATCGTATCCGGAGGTGCCAAGGGCATCGATACCTGCGCTGCGGAATATGCCCGTTCTCATGACCTGCCCCTGACGGAATTTCTGCCGGACTACGCACGGTACAAACGTGGTGCTCCCCTGAAACGCAACGAACAGATCATTGCATACGCCGACCGGGTGCTGATCTTCTGGGACGGCAGCTCCAAAGGCACCCTCTACTGCATAAACCTGTGCCGCACGACAGGCAAGCCCGCAGAAATCATCCGCCTTCCCGCAGAAAAAGAAGAAATTCAAAAAGCATAAATTTCAGCCAACAAAAGAATACTGTCTTGACATTCCCCCGCTTCCATGCTATACTGTACATATTAAATAAAATCAACCATTACGGAATCCCGTAAACCGGAGGTTATCATGAAAAAAAGAAGATTCCTTGCCATCCTTCTTGCCATGCTGCTCGCTGTGCCTTTTGCCGGCTGTTCCCAGGCACCTGCGGAAGAAGTAACCGCAGACACCGCTGCAGCCGTTGAAACCGAAGCGGAAACCGAAACCGAAGAAACCCGCCTGATGCCCGATATTCCCGATACCGCTGACTATGGCGGAGACGAAATCCTGTTTCTGCACTGGATGCTGGAAGAATGGGAACCTACCGTTCGTGCCAGCCGTGATATTTACGCCGCCGACCTGACCGGGGAAGCCATCAACGACTCTGTGTACAACCGCAACCTTACTGTAGAAACCAATTACAATGTAAAAATTGCTCTGGAAAAAATGCAGCTGACCCAGATTGATTCTGCCGTAAACAAGGCTGTTACCGCCGGGGATGACACCTATGATGTGGTATACCCCCGTCTGTACGAAGCTGCCGCCATGTATCCCAAGGGATATTTCATCAACCTGCTGGATGTACCGTACATCGATCTGGAAAAGCCCTGGTGGGACGCAAACTCTGTTGAATCTCTGACCGTAATGGGGAAACTGCCCGCCGTGGCAACTTCCATCAACGTGAACGATAAGGACGCCACCGTAGGTCTGGCTTTCAACAAAGAATACGCCGATGCACACAATCTGCCCGATCTGTACGAAATGGTTCGTGAAGGCAAATGGACTATGGATAAGCTCTCCGAATTTTCAGAGCTGGCTGCCAACGATCTGGATGGTGACGGTGTCATGACCGAATCGGACATCTACGGATTCCTGGGCGGCAACGACGTAATGGACGCACTGTTCCGCGGCACCGGCAGCACTCTGGTTACACGAAACAATGATGGTGAATACGTATTCTCCTATGGCACAGAGCGTGACATCGATGCCACCAACAAGGTTGTCAAGCTGATGAACGAAACCTGGTTCTTTAATCATCATCTGGCTTCCAACAAGGACGACATCTATTACCGCCAGCTCTTTGAATCCGGCAGAGGTCTGTTCTTCTGGATGCGTCTGGACGAAGTGACCAATATGCGTGAAGGCGAAGCGGATTTCGGGATCATTCCCGTTCCCAAGCTGGACGAAGCACAGGATACCTACTGCAGCATGGTTTCTCAGCATACCACCGGGCTTATGTCCATCCCCAAGACCCAGGGCGGCGAAAAGCTGGAAGAAATCGGTCTGGTGCTGGAAGCCATGGCAGCCCTCTCCCACTATGATCTGATCCCGGCATACATCGAATCTTCCCTGAAGACCAAGCATTCCCGTGACGCTGAATCCGCTGAAATGCTGGATATCATCATCGGCAACCGGATCTTTGACCCCATGCTGATCTACAACTTCGGTGACTTCGCCAACGATTTTATGGCATTCGGTTATAAGAACAACACCTCCGTTGCCTCTACCATCGAAACCAGCAGATCTAAAGTGGAATCCGCCATTCAGAAGCTCGCTGACAGCATGAGCAAAGAATAAAATCACAGGCACGAACCAAAAAACAGATAAAGCCTCCCGTCACAGTTCACACACTGCGGCAGGAGGCTTTTTTCCGGCTGCAAACCTGTTTATTTTCCGAATACCGCCGCTGCACGCTCCATCCGTTCCACAACCGGCACCCCGAAAGGACACCGGGTTTCACAGTCCCCGCACTGCAGGCAGTCTTCCGCTGTATTCCCCAGCACCAGATAATGCTGTTTCACACTGTCGGCAGGTCTTCTGTCCAGCTCCACCAGATCCAGATACTTGTTCACCGCCGCAATGTCCAGTTTTGCGGGACAGGGGAGACAGTGATTGCAGTACATACAGCGTCCCTCCGCATGGAACATTCCAAGAGAGGCAAGAACCTCGCTGGGATCCCGTTCTTCTTCGGGCAGTGTCCAGTAAGCGGCAGCATTCTCCACATCGCTGATCCGCTGCATCCCCACCATCACCGCAGCCACTGCCGGACGGCTGAGGGCATACTGAATGCACTGGGCTTCCGTCAGAGCCACGCCAAGGGGAGACCGTTCCGCCGACAGCAGGGTCCCCATGGCAAGAGCCTTCATGACGGTAATCGCCACACCCCGTTCCTCACAGACACGGTATAAAGCCGCCCGGGCAGGTTCCAGAGTCAGACCGGTAAAGTTCTGCTTTTTCCCTTCCAGTACCTCCGCAAATACACCAACCATGTCCCGTTCCTTGGGTACCAGATCGTAAGCCGGATTCAGAGAGAACATGAGCACATCAATATACCCGCTCTCCACCGCTTTTTTTGCAGTGACCGGATCGTGGGAACTCATACCGATAGCACGGATCACGCCTTTTTCCTTCAGATCTAAGGCATACCGCATCATGTCGCTTTCTGCCAGCGCATCCCAGTCGGTTTCCTTATCCACAAAATGAAGCATCCCCACATCAATATAGTCCGTCTGCAGCCGCTTGAGCAGGTCTTCAAACCCTGCTACATATTCCTCCGGCTTCCGGCTGACCGTATACTGTCCGTCCACCCAGCAGGAACCGATGTGCCCCTGGATAATGACACTTTCCCTGCGCCCTTCCAGTGCCTTACCAATATTGGTACGTACATTCGGCTCACTCATGAATACATCCAGAAAATTGATCCCGGATGCCAGCGCCGCATCGATGACGGTTCTGATCAGATCATACTCTTTCCCCTGCAGATGCTCGCAGCCGAGAGAAATCTCGCTGACCATCATACCGGTTTTTCCCAGTTTTCTGTACTGCATATCATACTCCTTCTGTTTACCGCATGGTTTCTTCCAGTGCAATCTCCGACCAGCGCCACAGCCTTGTGGGGTCTCCCCGCAGGGTGCTGATGTCCTTCAGCAGCAGTTCCAGTCCCAGTCCGTGTGCTCTGGCAGCCCCAATCGTCCGGCGAATGTCCTTCCGGATCACATCCTCGTCAAAGGAAAAATCCGCCAGATAGGAGGGATTGGGCTTGTTCGACATAATATACTTCTTCGGCAGAACGGCTGCGAAATGTTCCCTGTCGCTCCAGGGACTGCAGGAGATCTTGCGTATGTTGGGCATCCGGTCAATAATATCCAGCCGGTCATCCAGCCGTTCGCAGCAGCCGTAATACACAGACCCGAACCGGGAGAAAATCTTTGTCATGTAGGGTACTTCAAACTCCTCGTTGATGGCGGGAGAAACGGAAGTAAACAGCTGCGCCATACTGAACGTCCAGCCGTCGTAGGTGGTGGGATGACCGGGATCACAGTCCGCAGAAGGAAGCCTGTCCGCAAAGGTATAGGAACAGTGACACAGATTGCTCTGAATGTCGTACAGCCCCAGCGCATTGATCTGATCCACCTGCGCCAGAAAGGCATTGGTATACCGATCCAGAATGGCATGGATCAGCTCCGGTCTGTCTAGCAGGTCAATATAGCAGTTCTCCACACCCTTCCAGAAGGTGATCTGATCCCACAGTCCCGCATGAAGCATGATTCCACCCCAGACAACCGGGCAGATGCCGTCAAACACTTCATGAGCCGCCGCCAGAATCTCCTCTTCCTCCTCCGGCATTCGTGCCAGTACGGGAGTCCGGATCTTTTCCACATCCTCCGGTTCTTCAAGTTGATCCTCAAACAGATGACAGAGCAGATTGCCGTCGGCACCGTGATCCAGACGCTTGGCGGTCATGCCAAAACCGGTGTTGGAAACCGGTCGTGGCAGAATGATGTAGGGATTCAGCACCATATCCGCAGGCAGGTGCTCCCATTTGTAAAGCTCCGTCCGCAGCTGCCACTCGATCCCCCGGAAATACGGATCTTCCACTGTGCAGTTCAAACATCCGTCCACATTGAGTTCATGCCATGGCATCTGATCGATGGTAATCATGGGCTTCTGCATCTGTCCGTTGTTCAGTGCCCGCCACAACTCCCGTTTGGTACAGTTGGCATCCGACAGAGCCGCCGTCATATACCGCTCTGCCAGCCCCCGCAGGGTCTCCCTGTCTTTCGCAGTGATGTTCATTCTGTAGTTCCCTTCTCCGATATATTGTTTGATTCTATTATACTGTATTTGCATCACAGGTACAAGGGGTTTGGGGATTTTCGTATGGGACAACCAGGAATATCTGTACCTACCTCCCCCGGATGCGGAAAGAGAACATCGGGAAGGATCTGGAGAAAGTGTTTCGGAGGTAAGAAAAAGCAAAACCCCACAATGCCCGGTGGTCGTAAAACAGTAAAATTCAATAATTCCTGAAAATCGTATGTTTTCAGAGGGGACGGCGTGACTTTGGTCACGCCGTTTCCTTTTTCATCAGTTCATCCAGAGGGATAAATCCGATGCCGTCATACTTGATGTGGATATGCTGCCGACGCTTGCCGGTGGACTTGTCCGGTGCATCTACATAGATCGCCTGCACAAGTTCTCTCAGCGCATACGGATCAAGGTTCTCGATCCCCACATAGTTTTTGGCTTTCTGAATGAACCTTTCTACATTTTCGTTCTGTCGTTCCTGTACTTCGATTTCCTGCCGCAGGGTGATCACCTCGGCTTCAAGCTGCTTCTGCTCGGTTTCGTAGCTCTGACTCAGCATATCATACCGTTCGTCACTCAGCCTGCCGCCTGCATTGTCCTCGTAGATCTTGATGAACAGCCGCTTCAGTTCCGCAATACGCTTCTCATTCCGTTCCAGCTGTCCCTTGCTGATCTGCAGCTTTTCCGTGCTTTCCAGACGGAGCTGCAGCTCCATGATGGAACGGAAATACTGTTCATACCGCAGGATATACCCTGTGACAAGCTGCATATGCTTCAGAACCATACACTCCAGAATGGACTCCCGGATATAGTGGGTAGGGCATTTCTCCTTGTACTTCCAATGCAGGGAGCAGTCGAAGAATGCACCTTCCGTTCTGTAGTTGTTGGTCGCACCGTAATACAGCTTCTCTCCGCAGTCGGAACAGAACACAAGGCCGGAGAACATACTGCTTCTGCCACTTCTGGTCTTTCTGTGCCGGTGCTGTCGGATTTCCTGCACCCGTTTGAATACATCGTCCGAGATGATGGCTTCATGGGTATTTTCGAAGATTGCCTGTTTCTCTACGGGATTTTCTCTCTGCTTCTTGTCCCAGATGGAATTGGAATAGGTCTTGAAGTTGACCGTACAGCCGGTGTACTCTCTGCGTTCCAGAATGTTGACTACAGAACTATCGCACCATCCGTAGGGATTTTCCGGTGCAGCCTGCGGTGTTTTCATTCCTTTGCGCTTTTTGTAGGCAGTCGGTGTCAGCACCTTGTCCGCTTTCAGCTGATTGGCAATCTGCTGAGGCCCTCGTCCTTCCATACACATCTCAAAGATGCGTCTGACTACAGCAGCAGCTTCCTCATCTACGATCCACTTCCGTTTGTCCTCCGGGTCTTTCACATAACCGTAAGGGACATTGACCGTCAGCGGAACACCCCGCTCCCCCTTCGCTTTCTGCACCGCTCTGATCTTGCGGCTGGTGTCACGGGCATAGAACTCGTTGAACCAGTTCTTGATTCCTGCAAAATCATTGTTGATGCTGTTGGGATCGGCGGTGTCGTAATTGTCATTGATGGCAATATAGCGTACACCGTTCTGCGGGAAGGTGAAGTTGGTGTAAAGCCCGGTCAGCGCAGAGTTTCTGCCCAGACGGGAAAGGTCTTTGGTCAAGACAACGCCTACCTTACCGGCCTCGATCTCATCCAGCATTTTCTGAAAACCGGGGCGTTCATAGGTAGTGCCGCTGTAACCGTCGTCCACGAAAAACAAGGGGTTCGGAAAATGATGTTCCTTGCAATACTGAAGAAGCATGGACTTCTGATTTTCGATGGACAGGGACTCACCCATACGGGCATCTTCCTGAGACAGTCTGCAATAGAGTGCGGTGATTTTGTTGCTGGTTGCTCCAAACATTTCTGTTTCCTCCTCAATCGGAGCAACTGTCAGTACAGGATTGGTTGGATTCATTGTATCACAGATTTGTGAACGTGTCATTTCAATCCCTCCAGTTCTTCTGCAAATTTTCTTGCCATGATGCGTTCCAGCTTGCGGATGAAGCTGGCTTCGCCCTCATAGCTGCCTGTGACCGTGTAGACCGTACCGCCGATTTCCTCTGAGACGGTCAACTCAGGGATCCAGTATGCGGAGATATTCTTCACACGGATGTGTCCGTCTTCATCAAAAGTAAAGTCATGCCGCCGCTGTTCGTAGGGCAGCGGTTCAACCTTTGCGTATGGATCTGGATTTGAAAAATAATATTCGGGTGGTGTATCTTCTGTTTCCAGAGAATCGAGCCACTGTTCTAATTCTTCCGGTGTCATATCGGTCGCTTTTATTGTTTCGTTCATAGATGGATCGTCCTTTCTGATGGAGTATGAATGAAAGAAAGATTACAGTTCATGCTGCTTTTTCCTCTGCGTCTGCCGCTCTTTGTCGTGGAGATAGGTGTCCAGTTTGTACTGAATACTTCTCACCTTTTTTAGATCGGCATAAATGGGATTAAGCTTCTCACGCTCGGCTGCATATTCCCCGGTCAGAGTGTCAAGCTCCTTCTGCCATGCTTTCGGTGTAAGGGTCTTACCGGGCAGATCGGCGTTATCCAGCTTGCGCTTCACAGCGTAAAACTGACTGATCTCGCTGTCATGCTCCGCCATATACTTCTCACGCTTTTTGCCGAAACTGCCTTTCTGCGGGATGGCATCCACTACCGGCTTCAGTCTGGTGTAATCCTCGGCAAGGCGGATCAGTTCCTTCAGTTTCTTCATCTTTGCTTCTTTCTTGCGGAGTGCTTCATTGGTGGTGTGGATAGTACCGCTCATATCCGATACAAGCGCGTGAAGCTGATCCAAAGTCAGGATGCCTTTGTCCTGCAGGAATGCAAATTCTTCGGAATACTGTTTCAGATTGCCGATCTGTGCTTTCTGCGAATAGGCACCGGCGTTGCGGATTTGGTAATACTCGCCAAGCAGCTGACCAATACCGGCAGACTGCGGAACATCCAGTTCTTCTTTGATCTCTTTCAGCCAGTCCAGCAGACCGGCGATTTTCTTTTTCAGATTGCGGATCATATCGTTGGTAGCTTTGATCCAACGGTTCAGGTTGCCCTTTTCGGTACGGATGCCTCTCTCCTCCATCTGACGGACAGCAGGGCCTTCATGAACCGTGGAAAGCTGCTCAATACCCTGTCTCTCATAGCTGCGGTTGTCGATGCGGCAGGGGAATTCATTTTCTGCAAACTTTCCATTGCACAATTCTGCCCATGCCTGCCGCCAATGCTCTAAAGTGTCGGGGCTGCCCCAGTCGGTGGTAGGGACGGCATTGAATACATAGTTTCCTGCTTCATCCCGGATACGGCTTCCTTGCTCGTCCAGCAGATATTCCCGCCGCTGCTTGTTGCCCCATCTGCCGTGTTCGTCCAGAGGACGGATGGGACACATAACATGGAAGTGGGGATTGGAGATACCGCCATCCTTCTTGTCGGGAGCATGAACGGCGAAGTCCACCACCATGCCACGGCTCACAAACTGCTCCAATAAAAATTGCCTTGCAAGAGCGATGTTTTCTTCTATGGAAAACTCATTCTGCAAGGCAATGTCAAAGCTGTAGGCAAGCTGCGCTTTGGGATGCTGTTCGATTTTCTCAACGGCATTCCATAAGGTCTGCCGGTCTGCATATTCCGGTGGAGCATGGGACGGCAGCAGAATTTCCGAACAGATCACGCCGCCCTTTTTAGTGTAGTCGCTGTCCTCGCCGTAGTATTCGCTGTGGAGCTTTTCACCGGCTCGGTAGGCTGCGGATGCGATAGCGGACTGTCCTGCGCTACGCTTGATCTGCGTGGCGTGGAAATGGAATAATGCCATAGTTTCTTACCTCTCTTTCTGTTCAGTAATGTTGTGTTCGTTGATTGCCTGCATGAGCAGTCCCTTGATCTCCGGCAAGGAAAAGACTTTTTCCGCAAAGGCGTAGAACTCTGTTTCGGTCAAAACCTTTGTCAGCGGTGCGACACTTTCAATGGCTGCGCCACGGGTGATAAGGTGGTGCGCCCGCTTACGCCGATCTCCTTTTTCGTAGTAGGTGATGCGATTTTCGATCTGTTGCTTTTTGTGTTGGAGCTGCGAGAGCTTGCGTTCATTTTCCGCTTTCTCGGCTTCCAGTTCGGG
>JAFZET010000274.1 GCA_017560565.1 Clostridia bacterium
GACCTGATCCAGGAAGGGAACCTGGGGCTGATCAAAGCTGTGGAAAAGTTCGACCACACCAAGGGATACAAGTTTTCCACATACGCCACCTGGTGGATTCGTCAGGCCATCACCCGTGCCATCGCCGATCAGGCAAGAACCATCCGTGTACCCGTACACATGGTGGAAACCATCCACAGAGTGTCCCGCTGTTCCCGTCAGCTGCTGCAGGAACTGGGCAGAGAGGCTACTGTGGATGAAATCGCAGAACGCCTGGGCATGAGTGCTGACAAGATCCGTGAGATCATGAAAGCCGCACAGGATCCCGTATCTCTGGAAACCCCTATCGGGGAAGAAGACGACTCCCATCTGGGCGACTTTATTCCCGATGATTCTTCTCCCACACCCGCCGAAGCCGTATCCTACCAGCTTCTGCGTGAACAGCTGAGTAAGGTACTGCACACCCTGACCCCCAGAGAAGAAATGGTCATCAAGCTCCGTTTCGGTCTGGAGGACGGACGTACCCGTACACTGGAAGAAGTGGGGAAGGAATTCAACATCACCCGTGAACGTATCCGCCAGATCGAAGCCAAAGCTCTGCGCAAGCTGCGTCACCAGAGCCGTTCCAAGATCCTGCGGGGATTCCTCAACGATATCAACTGACCCCGACTGCCGCTGTCGGGAAATGACAGATGGCAGATCTTTACGAAAGGACAGTGGGTATGCCCGCTGATTCCAGGAATATGATGATGAAAGAACCAGATGTTTTCCTGCCGGAGGAAGAGACTCAGGATATTTACCCGGAAGACAGCATGGACGACATCCCGCTGGACGCCGATACCATTGACGGTGACCCTGCGGATATGGCTGATGACTACATAGATCCCGAAGAAATCGAGGAAATCCGTTCCGAAGCGGAGAGTTTCCGGTCTGCGGATGACATGGTGAAAGCCCTGGCACAGGAGGGCATGGCGGTGGATGATCCGGTGCGGATGTACCTGAAGGAGATCGGCCAGATTCCGCTGATCACCCAGGAGCAGGAAGTCGAACTGGCGGAACGGATCCTGAAAGGGGATGAAGACGCCAAATGCCGGCTGGTGGAAGCCAATCTGCGTTTGGTGGTCAGCATTGCCAAGCGCTATGTGGGCAAGGGAATGTTTTTCCTGGATCTGATCCAGGAGGGCAATCTGGGGCTTATGAAAGCGGCGGAAAAGTTTGACTGTACAATGGGGTACAAGTTCTCCACATACGCTACCTGGTGGATCCGCCAGGCAATTTCCAGAGCTATCGATGACCAGGCCAGAACCATCCGGATTCCCGTGCATATGGTGGAAACCATGCATAAAGTCGCCCGCAGCCAGAGACAGCTTCAGCAGACCCTCGGCAGGGAGCCGACCTTTGCGGAAATCGGGCAGGATATCGGCATAAGCGCCGCCAGAGTAGGAGAGATTTTGAAAATCGCACAGGATCCTGTGTCTCTGGAAACACCGGTGGGCGAAGCGGACGAATCCCATCTGGGGGATTTCATTCCCGATGATGATTCCATGACTCCCTCCGATGCCGCTGCATATCAGATGCTCAGAGAACAGCTTTCGGAAGTGCTGCACACCCTTACCCCAAGAGAAGAAATGGTGATCCGTCTCCGCTACGGTCTGGACGACGGACGCTCCAGAACCCTGGAAGAAGTCGGTCAGCAGTTCCAGATCACCAGAGAAAGGATACGGCAGATCGAATCCAAGGCTCTACGCAAGATCAAGCACCCCAGCCGTGCCAAATACCTGAAAGATTATCTGGAATAAGACAGAAACAGCGAAAAATTAGCTGTATTGAATATGTCGATTTCTGTAATTTTGTTGTTTTGACACAAACAAATCGACATTTTTTACAAGCCTAAATACATTTAATTAGCGAAATTGTTGTAAAAAATCCATACCGATCTGTGCCGGTGAGAAAAAACAAGTGTAAAAAGTGGATGCGGAAATACAAAAACAACTTGACAGAATCGCACTTTTCGTGTACAATACTGTAAGAATTATTTTTGCATCCATCGTGCAAAGAGCGCAGACCCATATTCTATGAGGAGGATTCCTAAATGAACAAAAAGTTATTAAGCCTCTTTCTGGCCATTCTGATGGTTATGTCCATGCTGGCCGGATGTGCTTCCGGTGGTGAAGGCGATGAAACGGTTGAAGCCAGCGCGGACACGGAAGAATCGTCCCGTATCTCCATGACCCTGACTCTGTGGATTCCCACTTCCGAAGACACCACAGAAGAAGCTATCCTTGCTGTTCAGGACGCTATCAATGCCCTGACTCAGCCCAAGTTTGACACTGCCATCGAACTGCACGCTATTCCTGAAGATGACTATCAGGAAGCTATCGATGCACGTATGGAAGAGATCGCTCTGAAGAAGGAAGAAGAAGCTCTGGCGGAAGAAGCTGCCCGTGAAGCTGCCAAGGCTCTGAAGGATCAGGAAGGCGCAGCCGCAGAAACTGTTGCTGAAGAAACCGAAGCTGAATCCGAAGACGATGAAACCTACGTAAACGAACTCGGTATCACTGTTGTAAAGTATCCCGATGTGGAAGAAACCCAGATGGATATCTTCCTGGTTCGCGGTTATGATAACTACAAGCGTTACATTGAAGAAGCAGCTATTCAGCAGCTGGATGCCGAGCTGAGCAGCACTTCCAAGATTCTGAAGACCTATATCTACCCCACTTTCCTGTCTCTGGCAAATGTTGGCGGTACCTATGCGATCCCCAACAACCGTCCTGTAGGTGAATATGAATACCTGCTGGTTAACAAGGAACTGGTTGATGCATACGATTATGATGCTGATACTCTGAACACCCTGCTCAAGTGCGAAGGCTTTATCGCTGACATCGGTTACCAGAACCTGAAGGGTGTTATCCCGCTGCTTGACTGGTACGATGACACCGGTATCAAGTATTGGTCCTCCAACGGCGAAGACTTCTCCATTCTGGCTTCCAAGGTGATCTCCACCATGAACTATAATGTGAAGTGTATGCCCAAGAGCGTTATCAGCACTCCCACCTGGACCAACACCATGCTGATGATGAAGAGACTGGATGAAGCCGGCTGTATCGGCAACGGTACTGTTGGTGAAGGCGAAAAGTTCGCTGTTGGTATCGTAAAGGGTACTCCCGAAATCCTGGAACAGTATGAAGAAGAATACTATGTAAACATCCACAACGTGCCGATCGCTCAGCCCGATGATATTTACGGCAATATGTTTGCTGTAAGCACCTATTCCAAGAGCCTTGCGCGTTCCATGGAAATCATTACTTTCCTGAACACCGACAACGAGCTGCGTACTGTTCTGCAGTATGGTGCTGAAGGCGTTCACTGGCAGATCGATCCCGAGAACGAAGATACCATCGTTTCTCTGAGCGATGATTACCAGATGGATCTGTACACCACCGGTAACGTATATATGACCTATCCCGGCTACGGCAAGACCCTGGCTGACTGGGACTACGGCAAGCAGCAGAACCTGGATTCCATCGTAACACCTTACCTGATGTTCGGTGAATATGTAACGGAAGAAAATGCTGCTATGATCGCAGAACTCGATGCTCTTTCCGCTGATATCATGAAGAGAATCGAAGCTATGAGCGCTGCCGAATTCAAAGAAGCCATCAGTGATCTGAAGAAGGAACTGAAGGTTTGCGAACCTCTGCTTGCTGCTACTGATGTAACAGACGAAGGTGTAGGTCCCTGC
>JAFZET010000275.1 GCA_017560565.1 Clostridia bacterium
GCCGAAGATCGCACGGGTGTGCGGGGTGACGGTGGATATGCTGCTGGGCAGTGATGAAGAAACCGTGAAAGCGGATATATGGGAGTTCACAGACCGGGTGCGCGGCGAGATGGAAGAAGATGACCGGCTTGCGCTGGGACTGGAATATGTGAAAAAATATCCGGAGAATGATGTGGTGCTCCATGAAGTCTGCTGGATCCTCATGTGGCTGCCGGAGAGCAAACGGGAACCGCACCTGCCTCTGCTGTGGGAAATGTGCGAAAAGATCATGAATATTTCTACGGTACAGACCTACCGGGATGCCGCACTGGAAATTCTGTGCCGTACCTGCCCGGATGAGCAGTTTGAAAAATGGCATGGTATGTGTGCCTATATGTACGATGCATACGAAGGGGAAGTTCTGGAAAAGCGGCTGATGGAACAGCAGAAATGGGAACAATACCGGATCCGCAATGCGGTCAATAAGATTCATCTGATCATTCACTTTCTGCAGAGACCTTCCTGCTGTTGGGGAGAACCGGAAAACCATCGTGCGTGGAACGCCTATCGGGTCGGGATCCTTGCATCTTTCGGGAATGACGGAGAGATACCGGAGGGATGGCTCGGGTATTATGCCGTATATCAGTTCTATCTGGCAGCGTCTCATTTTGGCTGCAGGGATTTTGAGAGCGGCTGGCAGACACTGGAGAAATCCTTTGCGCTTTTTGAGAGGTGGCACGCCATTCCCGACGGTACTGCACTGGAACTGGGGCATCCGTGGTTCTTCCGGGGCGTGAAGGCATTGAAAAACGAATGGAATCTGCTGCTGCCGGATGGGACAGAGGAGTATTCCAATTATTGTCACGCCTTTACGGCACAGCGGGATTTTCTGTATGCCTGCATGACCATGCCGAAAAACTGGGAGCAGTTTGATCCGATACGGGGGGAAGAGAGATACAAAGCACTGGTACGCCGGGCGAAAGATATGATGGAAGTAAAGTAGCAAAAAGAAAGGGCGGGACGCTTGTCTCACCCTTTTTTGGTATGCTGTTATTTCTTCACCACATCATTGTGGAAAGAGCGTATTGTTCTCCGCTGCGGCGCTGTCAGCTTCATTGGGTAAAATAATCTTTTCCTTCAGCACAAAGCAGGTGCGGGCGGGGATATACAGCTCAACATAATGCTTTCCGTCAAACAGTTTGGAGGAGTATGTCTGCATCCGGACATTTTCGAAGCCCCCGTATTTCGGTTCATCGGAGGACAGTACCACTGTATATTCGCCGGGTTTGTGAACCGGAATCAGTACATGGTTCAGGCTCTTCCGGGGATGGAAATTGAACACAAACAGCAGCGTTCCCCGATAGAAAGCACAGGTTTTCTCCGGCTCCTTCATCAGCATCAGATCCGCCATCTGCTGCGTATACATACCGTGTTCCTTGGTAACAGCGATCATATCCCGGTCAAAGTCGCTCAGCCATTGGTACTTCAGAAAACCGTTCTCCTGCAGGCTCCACTGGCGGCGGCAGTAATGGAAGCTCCATCCGTTGCCTTCTCTGGGAAAATCGATCCATTCGGGATGGCCGAACTCGTTGCCCATGAAATTCAGATACCCTTCTCCCCCGCCGGCCAGTGTGAACAGACGGATCATCTTGTGCAGCGCAACGGCACGGTCAATGGTGGGATTGCGGCAGTCTTTGTTCATGTCCGTGTACATGGCGGCGTCTGCCAGACGGAAGATCATGGTTTTGTCTCCGACCAGTGCCTGATCGTGGGATTCCACATAAGCGATGGTGTTCTCACCGGGACGGCGCAGACACATATCACTCCACATTTTGCGGATATCCCATGTAAGATCCGGCGTTTTGACCACCCGGATCCACATATCCGGCAGTCCCATCCCGAGACGGTAATCAAAGCCGATGCCGCCGTCACAGATGGGCAGAGCCATCCCGGGCATACCGGACATATCTTCCGCAATGGTGATGGCATCCGGATTGACCTGACGGATCAGCTCGTTTGCCAGCTGCAGATAGGTGATGGCGTCGGTATGGGTGTTGTGTGAGAAATACTTGCTGTTGTCGTCAAAATCGGTTCCCAGCCCGTGATCGTGATACAGCATGGAGGTAATTCCGTCGAACCGGAAGCCGTCAAAATGGTATTCCAGCATCCAGAACTTCAGGTTGGACAGCAGAAAGTGCAGTACGCCGGTTTTGGCGTAGTCGAAGCATTTGGTACCCCATGCGGGATGTTCGCCCTTTGCACCGTCATGGAAAAACTGCCATGTGGTGCCGTCGAACATATTGATCCCTTCCGATGTATTCTTTACCGCATGGGAATGCACCAGATCCAGCAGGACACGTATGCCCATGCCGTGGGCTTTGTTGACCAGATATTTCAGATCCTCCGGCTTCCCGAACCAGGAAGACGCTGCATAGAAGTTGGATACCTGATACCCGAAAGAGCCGTAATAGGGATGCTCCATGATGGCCATGAGCTGGATGGTGTTGTATCCCGCTTCCCGGATCCGGTGCAGTGTGTTGTCTGCAAATTCCCTGTAGGTACCGATACGCCCTTCTTCCTGCGCCATACCGACATGGGCTTCATAGATGAACAGCTTATCCTCACCCCGGAACCCCGCATCCGTCCATGGAAAAAGTTTCCGATCATCCACCACTTCTGCTGCAAAAGAGTGGTCATCCTTATTCTGGACAGCACGGCGGCAGTACAGCGGAAGATGCTCGGTACGGGTCAGGTTTGCATCCACAACGGTTTTGACCCTGCAGCCGTCCCACAGCGCATCGTCTCCTTCCAGGTACAGCTCCCAGTTCCCGTCTCCCACAGGCTTCAGCGGATGGGACGTAGGATTCCAGTCGTTGAACTCACCCTCCAGATACAGCCGGTGTGCACCGGGGGCCCATTCCCGGTAATACCATCCCCCGTCCGCATGGTGAAAGCCGTAGTAATTATAGGCATTGGCGAATTCCTCCAGGGTCTGCCCGGCGGTGAGTATACGTTTTTTGGTGTCGCAATACAGGGACATACGAAGATCGATGTCCTTTGCGTAATCCAGCAGCTGGGGATTCAGTTCAAGCAGTCGATACATAAAGCTTCACCTACATATCCTGTACTGTATCAGTTGGTTGATGTATTTTTTCCGTTGCAGAGATTTGTGTGTCTGTTCCTCTTTTTCAGAAAAATAGTATATCCAAAATATAATAACATTATTATAGCATACAGATCGGGTGCTGTCAATTTTCTGTCCCTGCAAACTATGCTGGAACTGCATTTTTTACCGGCACTGACCCGGTTTCTGCCGGAGATATCTATGACATGGATCCACGCACCGGTTGAGCAGTGCTTCCGGAAGAATCCATGGACAGACAGAAACGGATGTGGTATAATGGTGGTATGATAAAGAACGGAGGGGAATGCGATGCTGTATCTGCATGAGAACTTACGGAGGTTCCGCAGTGAAAAAAGTCTGACCCAGGAGGAAGTAGCCGGTGTGCTGGGGGTATCGGCTCAGGCTGTGTCCCGCTGGGAAACGGGAGCATCCAATAGTTAAGGAAACCACACCACAAC
>JAFZET010000276.1 GCA_017560565.1 Clostridia bacterium
CTTAAATTCAAAAGAATTTTCGGAGTCTCTTGTACTTTGCTTTTTTAGCTTGTACACATGATTGTTGTTCAATTTTCAATGAGCTTTCGGTTTTCACCGCGCTGTCAGCTTGTTTACCGCAGCCTGTATATTATATCACAGTCGCTTTCGTTTGTCAAGAGGTTTTGTGAAAGTTTTTTAAGTTTTTTTCAACTTCTTTCTTTCGCTTGCCTCTCTCTCAGACAGCTTCGATATTATATCACACCATCTCGCCTTTGTCAATACATTTTTAAATCTTTTTTTGACTTTTTTCGTGTTTTTTTCGGTTTTACAGAATCCCGTTCCACGACACCTTTTCACCGCTTCCAATCTGTTCCAGATACTCCATCAAACCTTCTTTTCCTGCCATATACCCGGAGATATCTCCACCGATATACCGCATTCCCATTTCCACAAACTTTCTAAAAACCTCTTCCATCCGTTTTTTACCGATGATCATCTGTATACACAGCTTACGCTTCAGCCAATACACCTCTGCCGCCCGATAAGAGTCATTGAAGTCTTCCATACTCCTATCATCTCCATCCGGCATTGCCTCCACCATGTTACGCATTGTTGTACAAAGCTCCTCCATGTACCACCCGCTCCAGGCAACGTATATGACCGACGCCACCAGAACCGCAGCAGCAAAGAGTAGTGTTTTCACAATCTTCCCTCCTGTTCCACCATATAAATCTCCCCATCGTCGTCCACTGTCATAAGAAAAACCTTTTTCACATCTCCTCCGCACTCCGCCAGCTTTTGCCGAAGCCACTTTTCATCTTTATCCGCCTCCGCAAGCGCCTCATACACGATCTGTCCGTCAACAACCACCGCATGTGCAATCCCTTTTTCCGATATTCCTTCCCGCAGGATCCGCATCGTGATAACCTCCTCTTCCGCTTTCGGAAATACGGATATTTTCCCGTTCCCTTCAAGAATCGCATACTCCACCTCTCCGGGTGATGAAAAGCCGTTCTGCCGCAGCTCCGACAACAGTTCATCAATCTCCAATCGGTTGTCCGCCAGGGCTTTTTGAATGAGCTTCCCTCTTCTGATCAGTACAGCAGGCGAACCGGACAAAATCTTTTTGAAGCGGTTGGATTTTGTAGCCAGATAAGAAAGGATTACTTCAATAGATAATAGCTGCAGGATCGGAATCACTGCCCACATCAGCGGCACATCCGGATCCGTTATGGGATTGACCGCAAGCTCGGAAAGCATAAATGTTACGATCAGCTCACTGATCTGCAGTTCCCCTACCTGTCTTTTCCCCATAAGCCGCAGAGTCAGGAGAAGAAATATATAAATTACAATAGTCCTGCTGAATATGATCCACATCGGCAAACTCCTTTCTCTTTCATTCTACCCCACAAAATCAGAGACTATACAAAAAAGACCTCTTTCACAGGGAAAGAAGTCTTCTTTCAGTTCATTCAAATCTCAGTGGAACGGTGTCACGCCGTCGCCCATCAGCAGCTTTTTCCGGCAGATGGTATGATACCCGTCCGTACCGGAGAGCGCAAATTCTCTTTCAATGGCAGAGGCAATGTATTCCGGATTCAGATAGCTGTCCTGACTGGCCGCCGTAACGGTATCTATCACCAGAACGCCGTCTTCAATCTTTGCTTCCAGCGACCTGATAAAGGTGCAGATATCCACTTCCTTTTCGCCGCTTTTGGTTTTCTTCAACATTACAACAGGCTTGGCAAACAAATCATTGATGGCATCTGTCATATACTCCGCTGCTTCAAAGCCGCCGTAGGTGATCCGGTTATGAGCGAACTGAATATCGGCAATTTTCTCTTTTGCCGTATATACTTCCTTCACTTCAATCCCGGCTGCCATGGAAGCACGCAGTCTTGTCAGAGCTTCTGCATTGGAAACATCCTTCATCAGACGGATATCCAGCACTTCTTCATCCCCACCGCAACCCACAGAAAGAGGGGTCGCAAAAACAAGCTTGGGGATGGGATTGAACCCTTCCGTATAGTACACCGGCAGTCCCGAGCGGACAATACACCGACTCATGACCTTGGACAGATCCAGATGGGAGATATACAGCGCCGGACCGGTCTTGGCAAAACGCACACGCAGTGTCCGAACCGCTTTCACACTTCCCTTGGGTGGCATCTCCGGCTTCGGTTTGGGCTGATAGTCTCCGGCGATATCCCCCGCACTGTCAGAAGAATCCGGATGCCCTGGACACCAGCGACAGAACTGTTTGTCCACCAGTTTATTCACACCGCATCCTGAACATTTTTCTCTGCAGGAAGGTGTGGTCGCCGCTTTTTCCGCATTGTGCCGTTCCCGCAGCAGAAATTCCTTGGATACACCGCAGTCGATCATATCCCAGGGCAGGATTTCTTCATCCGGGATGGTCCGGTTGGCATAGAACGCCGGATCCACGCCGCATTCTGCAAACACGGAAATCCAGTCTTCATAATGGAACTGTTCTTCCCATGCATCCAGCCACATTCCCTTTTCCACTGCGGCCTCAATGGCTTTCCCCAGTTTTCGGTCGCCTCTGGCAAATACGGCTTCAATATGGGAAACCTTGGCGTCATGATAGTTATAGCGCACCTTCCGGTCGGTGATCTGTTCGGAAAGGAAACGCTGCTTGTCTTCCAGTTCAGCAAAGGTGTTCTGTCTTTCCCACTGGAAGGGTGTGTGAGGCTTGGGAATGAAGCAGGCTACGCTCAGTGTCACCTGAGGCTGTCTTGCCTTGTTCCGGTTGGGCGTGCGGTAGTATTCGTCCACCACGTGCTTGGACAGTTCGGCAATCCCGGTCAGATCTTCGTAGGTCTCATAGGGCAGACCGTTCATAAAATACAGCTTCACCTGATTTTTGCCCGCCGCATACGCCACACCGGCTGCTTTCAGGATGGCTTCTTCTGTAATATTCTTGTTGATGACATCCCGCAACCTCTGAGAACCGGCTTCCGGCGCAAAAGTCAGCGTAGAAGAACGGACAGAAGAAATCTTCTCCATCAGTTCCTTCGTAAAGCTGTCTGCACGCATGGAAGGCAGGGACAGACTCACCTTGGCGTCGTCCGTCCAGTCCAGCAGAGAATCCGTCAGTTCCCGGATTTTTGAATAGTCACTGACCGACAGAGTACACATGGATATTTCACTGTACCCGCTGTTCCCGATCATGGTTTTACAGGCTTCATCCAGCACTTCGGGAGAGCGTTCTCTGACAGGTCTGGTCACAAACCCCGCCTGACAGAACCGGCATCCCCGGATACAGCCCCGCATGATTTCCACCGTCACTCTGTCCTGCACCGTTTCAATATAAGGAATCACCGTATCGGTGGGAATATAGCATTTGTCCAGATCTGCCACCACCCGCTTGATTACCTTCGCAGGTACTTTTTCATCTTTCGGAGTGATCGATGCAATGGTTCCGTCTTCATGGTAGGCGATATCATACAGTGCCGGTACATAGAATCCCTCCAACTCCGTAGCCGCCGCATACAGGAAAGCAGACTTGGTGTAGGTTCCGTCCTCTTTCATCCGCATATACAGCTGCGCCAGCTCCTGCAGAGATTCTTCCCCTTCACCGATGGAAAAAATGTCCACAAAATCCGCCACGGGTTCCGGGTTGTAAGAACAGGGACCGCCCGCCAGAATGACAGGCTCATCATCGCCTCTGTCTTCACGGCGCATGGGAATTTTCGCCATCTTTAGCATTTTCAGCATAGTGGTATAGCACAGCTCATACTGCAGCGTGAAGGCAACCACATCAAAATCCCCTACAGGGTCGCCGCTTTCATGGGTAAACAGAGGAATATCTCTCTTTTCCATTTCCGCCGCCATGTCCACCCAGGGCGCATAGACCCGCTCGCACCAGACGCCGTCCAGGGCATTGAAGCACCCGCACAGAATCCGCATCCCCAGATTGGACATACCGATCTCGTAAACATCCGGGAAACAGAACGCCACACGCATTTTCACCTGGGAAAGATCCTTGAACACACTTCCGGTCTCACCGCCGGAATACCGTCCCGGCTTGGCAACAGTGGTGATAAAACTCTTGATATCTTCTCTCATAACCGATTCACTTTCTATGAAATATCTGCCCGCAAAAAAGGGGAAGCCATACACCGCCTCCCCTTTCTCCATATCCTTACTACATTATCGAATGAACATTCTGGTAGACAGCAGCATGGGAATCAGCCACAGCAGCTGGTACAGAATGATATACAGCGAATTGACAATACCGATAGAACCGGACAGCACCAGCAGAAGCATGATAGCCGCACCGATGATGATTGCCAGAATCGCCAGTGCAATATTGGTCTTCTTGGTATGCAGAACCTTGTCACAGTAGGAAATGATCTGCAGCAGGGACTTGGGGGAACCGCTGGTCACCAGACCGCTGCCTTTCTTTTCCTTGTGCTCATCCACTTCTTCCGCATCGTTGTAACGGATAACCTTCAGCGGCATACGCTTCATCTTCACCTTCCGGGCGATCATCCGCTCGTCAATGTTGGGATCATAGGTGCGCACACAGACATACAGACCACTGTTCTGGAACTGCCCCAGAATCAGTTCGATATCGCTGTCCATGACATACTGGATATACATCTTCGCCACCAGCTTGTCTTCACGGAACATATACATAATGGACAGTTCTTCCGAAAGATCCACATCATCTTCCAGCTCGGATCTGCGGATCTTCAGACCTTTTTTGATCAGAGCCTCCCCGGAACCGAAAATAATGTTGACACCATCTACTTCTGCCGCCAGAAAACCGGCTTCGGTATCAAAGATCTGCACATTTTCAGAGTGCCCCACCTCCAGCGTTGCCACTTCAAAAACATCCCGCAGAGGGCCGCCTGCTTTGGCAAATACACTGGATGCATAATACAGAACCCGGTCGATCCGCGCATTGTTGAAGATACGTATGTTCTGCACCTTCACACCGTAGGAGGGGAATACATTGTTATCATCAAAGGTTACAATGGAAGCATTGGAATATTCCGCCAGAGAAGCTTCACCGATGATGGCACTTTCGTATTCGCTGGCAGCCACATTCGCCCGGTAGAAGGGATAACTCAAGGACAGGTATACGGACAGAGGTGCCACAGTCATCATGGACACACAAACCACCCTCGCTACTTCCACAGCAGAACCGCCGCGAATGCTGGCAAAAATCCCGAACAGCACAGCCGCCGCCACCATAATACCCATGGCACAGCTCATAAACACATTGGTAGCTGCATCCGGCGTACACAGTCTGGTGAAGAAACCGTCGACAAAATCAGTCTTTTCGATCCGCATAACATCGCAGATATCCTCTTCCTCTGAGAAAGCGGTGGCTTCTCCGCGGGAGCAATCATCGGATACCCGGCATACTACATGCTTGGGATTCGGGGAAGAAATCACCTTGAAGTTCATCATTTCCCGTCTGGCAGTATAGACAGCACCTATCAGGGTCATGAACGCCGCTGCTGCCACAGTAAAGTTGAACATCACAGGTTCATCAGACTGAACCGTGATCCGGGAAATCACAACCGTATACAGAATGCCGGCTACCGTCAGAAGTGCCGTCATACTTTCCGGTCTGGGCACACCGCGCAGCAGATAGCCAAAGCCCTTCAGAATCTGTTCATGGGCACACAGGCAGGCCAGCAGCATCAGCTGCAGAGATACCATAGCATACACAACGGGATAGATGGCAGGATCAAACACCCCGCCGAACTGCTTGGCCGTACCCGTCAGCAGCTTTGCAATCACTTCGATGTTTTCAAACAGCATCAGCAGAACGGTGAACACACCGCAAAGCCCCAGACGGATCCACAGACCGATCATCTTCAGGCGGTAACTCTTTTCGATTGCTGCATTCTGGGATTTGTCCACATATTCCGGACGATCCAGCTTGACCTTCTGCCCTTCTCTGGCAACCTTTTCGTTTTCCAGTTTATCGCCCAGCTGTCTTGCGGTACGGGCAGCCTTCTTCTTTCCTTCCGAACCGTCATCCATCCCGAATGCCACCATCAGATTGATATCTGTGGGGTCAAATTCATCATCAACTGCGGGGACAGCTTCTTCTTCCGCTGCAGGAGCCGGTGCTTCCGCTTCTTCAGGCTTTACCACAGCATTCTCCAACAGTTCTTCCGCCATCCGCAGCATATCCGCATCCGACAGAGGTACATCTTCCGCTGCCTCCGGCTCTGCCGGTTCTGTCGGTTCTACGGGCGCAGGCATAACTTCCATTTCCGGTTCTTCGTCCATCTGCAGAAGACCAAGCTCCCGGAGCGTGTTGGTCAACTCGTCATCCGGCTCTGCTTCCAGACCCAGACTTTCCATCATTGCCTCACCCATCTGCCCATCCGGGATCTCCTCCGGAATGTCCACAAACAGTTCCGGCTCTTCTTCTGCCGGCTGGTGCGCTTCAGCAACCGGATACTCTTCTGTTTCTGGAGCATCTTCCGCAAACAGCATTTCCTCGACAGCTTTGTTCTTTTTGGCTCGTTTTCCGAAACCGAACAACCCACCACGTTCCTTCTGACGGCGGGGTTTGCGGGAAATCCGCTCTTCGTCATCTTCGTAGATGCCTTCTTCGTCTTCCAGCTCTCCGTCATCCTCTATGGGTGCAAGAATATCGTCGGTGAACATGAAGTCATCTGCTTCCAGCTTCTCAGCTGCCGTCTTTTTCACCTGAGCCGACTCTTCTTCCATCAGCTCAGAAAAAGCAGCGTCCAGAGCGGAAAGCACAGAATCCTCTTCCACCTCAGGAGATTCTTCATCGGGCAGAATAAACAGATCTTCTGTAAATTCCACAGCATCATCCGCCGCCCCCGTATCCTCTGCCGACTTTTTCAGTCTGGACAAAACACCCGTCCCCTCAGAAACGGAATCTTCATCCTCGTTTTCATATTCGGGCATATACTTCCGCAGCAATGCCTGAATATCCAGATCACTGTCCGATGCTTTTCCCGCCAGAGACCCGGTACTTACATCAATATCCTGTGATCTCGCAGATCCTGCATCGTTCTGTCCGGCATTCTGAGATCCCCCCAGAGACCGGCTTTGCTTTTTATCTTTCGCCATAATCCAATTCCATCCCGCATTACTGCGGAATTTTCCTTTCTTATGCCTTCAGTGTCCCGCCGATGGCAGAACCCTGTAATCACCAATATAATACAGCGTTTTTACCTGACCGCTCACACCATCCGCTGTTTTCTGGCTGCGTGTGCCAGAAGAATCGAAGCAGCAGTGGAAACATTCAGTGAGTTCACCTGTCCGTACATGGGAATGGATACCAGAAAATCACAGCGTTCCTTCACCAGACGGCTGACACCACTGCCTTCACTGCCCATTACCAGCGCACAGGGCAGATGGAAATCCGTATCCCAGAAATCGGCACCGCCGGCTTCTGCCGCAAAGGTCCACACGCCCGCTTCTTTCAGTTCTTCCACAGCAGATGCAATATTCTGCACCCGCGCTACCGCCATATGTTCCACAGCTCCGGCGGATGCTTTTGTTACTGCCGATGTCAGTCCGCAGGCCCGCCGCTTGGGAATTACCACACCGTGGGCACCGCAGCACTCTGCTGTACGGATGATAGCCCCCAGATTATGCGGGTCTTCCACACCATCGCATACCACGATCAGCGGCATTTCCCCCCGTTCAGCGGCAATCGCCAGAATCTCAGCAATGGTGCTGTATTCCCTTGCCGCCGTCTGGGCAATGATCCCCTGGTGGTTTTCTCCCCGGGCCATTTTATCCAGCTTGGCCATATCGGTATCCACCACAGGCACACCTGCTTTTTTTGCCTCCGCTACCAAAGCCACAATAGAACCTTCTCTTCCGGCTACATACAGCTTATCCACAGGTCTGCCGGTTTTCAGAAGTTCTCTGACCGCATTTCTGCCCAGCACCAGACCGTTGTCCTCTTCTTCTTCACGTTCTTCAAAAGAGGAAGTCTTTCTGTCGGGATCATATCTGCCGCCTGCCCGGTTTCCGCGATCCGCACCGTATCCGGGTCTGTTGTCATACCGCTTCTTCCCACCGTCGTTTTTATCATTATGCGGTTTGTTTTTATTCCATTCTTTCTTTTCCATGAAGCGATTCACTCTCCCCGGATGGATTTACAAAGTTATACAGCATTATTATACCACACAAATTCCGATTTGTGAATAGTAATTTCCAACAAAACTGCTCCAAAGACAGTATTTTTGGACAAAAAAAGATACGATACCGAAGTACCGCACCTTTTGAGATACATTTATGACATTAAATGCCTATGTAGCAAGACCGATTACTGCTGCTTCATAGCGGCGAAGCATTCGCTGCAGTATACAGGTCTGTCATTGCTGGGCTGGAAAGGAACCTTGGCTTCCTTGCCGCAGTTGGCGCAAACGGTGGTGAACATTTCCTTCTGTTCCTTGTTTACGTTCTTTCTCTTGTCCCGGCATACCTTGCATCTCTGGGGCTCGTTCTGGAAGCCCTTTTCTGCGTAGAATTCCTGTTCGCCAGCACTGAACACGAAATCATTGCCGCATTCTTTGCACTTAAGGGTCTTGTCCTCGTACATTTCATTTTCCTCGCTTTGAATGGTGAAAATTTTCTTTGCCCTCGACGGAATTTCACCGCCACCTTTGTTGCCAACGCTCTGCTATTTAAGCTATTCGGGCATATATAACATCCTCCGAAGAGGGAATGTCCGTTATTTTATTGGCTTTCCAGCCACTTTCGGATCTTGCTTTTTATCCGGTAGATCCCATTGCTGACCGACTTTTCCGTACGTCCAACCACCCCTGCGATTTCTCTGGGCGGTTTTCCTTCCAGATACATAGGCAGAATCTTCTTCTCATACGGAGAAAGCTCCGCCTGAATGCTGCGGATGATTTCCTCTGCCAGAAGCAGCTCACCGGCTGTGTCCGCCGCAGTCTGCATCTCATGCTTACGGGAAGACGCCCGCTTTTTTTTACGGACATACTTCCGTACCTGTGAGATCATGGCATTCCGGATACATATTTTGGCGTACAGACCAAAACTCACATCCTGTCCCTTTCCGGCTTCATCCGGCACATAAGAACAGGCTGCCCGATACAGAGCAACTGCCGCATCCTGATGCAGTTCCTCCCTGCCGATCCCAAGAAGATCCGATGTACCGTCCGCCGAAATCCCCATAGATGGTGCAAACTGTCGGACAGCAGCATCCAGCAGGTTGGCATACATTCCGCACAGCTTTTCAAAGGCATCGGCATCCGAACCTGTACGGATCTGCTCCAGCAGAACAGATAGCGAATCCGACCGGGGTACTCCTTCCGCCTTTTCTTTAGCCTCAAACATACCAGGAAACACACTTTCGGTACATACTTTATTTTATTATATCATGATTTATCACATTGTCAATAGTTTTGTAAAAATATTTTTATTATTTTTTCAAGCGATTTTCTAAATCTTGTGCATTTTCGACATTTCCGTCCCATGCCGCTCCTCTATTCTTCCCAAATATACGGGAAGGAATCGCAAACAGCACTTTATATACAGATTCAAAATTCACACATTCGCCGTAATAATTTTTACACACACATAAAAAATATCCGCTCAGTTGTCAAACAGGTAATTCACGTTCCCGGTGACAAGTGCTGTGATCCCGCGAAGCACCACATCAGGCTTGTCTTCAAAGTTCATCTGCATCCGCCGGAGCTGGTTATAGGTTTCGGCGCGCAGTGACAGCTTCAGCGCCAGTCCATCCTTATCCTTGATGGTGCAGTGAAAAATAAACCCGTTGTCTCCGTTGTTCTCTGCTGACTGATCGATCACCGCACCTCTCTTTTCCAGAGAAAGGTGACGCATGGCGCTGACATAACTCTTTTCCCGAACCGCCGCCATCAGCAGATCGTCCGCCAGTCCTTCTGCCACAATTTTCCCTTTTCTGGTAATCTCATAAAGAATGCTGTCATCATCCGGGTGAAAATCATCATCCGGATCCACAACAGTACCATCACTCCGCACCCCCTGAATATGCCTGTTTTCCAGCAAATTCCGGAAGCTTTCCACAAAATTGAAATAGTCTACCAGCCCGTCCCGGATGATGATGGTTCCCACATCCGTGTAATTCAACGGATATCCGATCTTGTCCATCAGGTACAGAATAAACACCTTCACCTGATCCGGTTCTCTAAGCAGTTCAGCCACAGCAGCAATCCTCTTTTCTTACAGTTTCATTCCCGTTTCGCATTTTCAGCCGACATAACGTATTGTAGCAAAAAAACGGAGGAGTTGGTTGCTCCCCCGTTTTATGCTCAGAATATCACAGACAATTAACCTGCGGCAGGAGCGGGAGCGGCTTCGGCTTCCGCAGTATCGGTAACAGCCTTCCAGGTCATATAGTCTTTCAGTTCGGTGTCGTTGAAGTGACGGACACCGTAGTAGTCGGTAACCATACCGGACAGATCTTCTACGAACAGATATGCATCCTGCAGGAAGAATACGGGACATACAGGCATATCTTCCAGCAGCTTCTTTTCCATGTCGTGCAGGATAGCGGTTCTGGCAGCTCTGTCATAAGTAGCGTATGCAGAGTCAACCAGAGCATCGTAATCAGCATTGCTGTAGCCGGAAACGTGACCGTACAGATCATAGGTAGCGGAGTTCATATCCACACCGTTGCCGGAGTAAGCAGCAGAGTACTGAGACAGTGCACCGAAAGCATCGGCAGACTGGAACATAACGTCGATGGCAATTACATCGAACTTACCGGCATTGTAGGCATCCTGGAACAGGTCGTCTACAGTTTCTTCGGAGTTCTTCTTGGTGCCCAGAACTTCGATTTCCACAGTGAAGCCCAGCTTTTCCCAAACGCCCTTCACGTAGTCGGCAACAGCCAGGTCAACTTCGTTGTTGCGCACAGTGATGGAGAAGGAACCCTTGGTCACGCCGGCAGCGGACAGCAGGCTCTTGGCTTCGGCTTCGTTTGCAGATGCGGAGATCAGGTCGCCGCCAACTTCACGGAAGGAAGTACCGGAAGCGGTGTCAAATACCTTGTAGGGAACATAACCGGTAGCGGGCTTTGCGAAGGTTACGATCTGTGCAATGGCATTTCTGTCCAGAGCCAGAGCCAGTGCGCGGCGTACTTCTGCCTTTTCAAACAGCTTGTTGTTGGTATTGAACACATA
>JAFZET010000277.1 GCA_017560565.1 Clostridia bacterium
CTGACAGCGAAGTACAGTGACGGAACGACGAAGACGATCAGCAGTGGCTTCAGCTGCAGTCCTACGAAATTGAATATGAACGGGAGTCAGAAGGTTACTGTAACTTATGAAGAAAAGACGACTGAGTTTACGGTGAATGTTCAGAATATAAAAAAAGCTGTTGATATTATTGTGAAAGAGAGTCCGCAATACTATGTTGGTGAATTGATTCATAACATTAGAATTCCGGTAGATATTTTGTACAGTGATGGTTCGAGTAGTTCAAAATATCTGACATGTAATTACAACATGATTGCAGTTTACAAACCGGGAAATTTTGATGTGACGATCAGCTGGGAAGGAATAACTAAAAATATTACATTGGAGGCAAAGTCATGTGATCTTAACCAGCAATTATTCCGAGCTGTCGATGTTTGGTTATCAGGTGATTACGGAGAAAATGGTTTCGGCAAGAATAGTTACGGAGATCTTGTAGATTGGACTTTGCGTTTTAGTTTTACATACTCCCCGAAATACGAATCCCAAACAAAAATAGTAAGTTGTTCCTGGCAAACAAACAATTTAAGCGAAAGTTATGAGAAGCGGTGGGAAAATGCTAAAAATGGTAAAACGCAGTATCTTTCTGGACCTGGCTATCAGGGGGATTATGATGTTTTAGATTCCTATTCGTTCACGATTTACCTTCCGGACGATCCGTCTTTGGAAGGAAAACAATCTGTCACCATCAATGTGGGTGGTGAATCTAAAACTTTCTATTTTACCTTGATGTATGCCGGTAATTACGAAACTGGTACTGGTTGGGTTGTTTCTAATATAAGTTATTAAATACAAAAGCTACAACATCCCAGAAGATATGTAATGCTCGTTTCTGTACCATTCGATGGTTCAATGTCTGCAAGTACATATCATTTTGGGGTGTTTTGCGTTTGAAAAGTACCCGCCAAATAACCATCGTCCCAAAAGGAAAAGCCGGACGAAACCGTCCGGCAAAAAGTTCATCACAGGGTACCCCATAAAATTTTGTGTAAACATTCTTCCAACCAAACATAGCCTGTTCGTCAGGTATAACGAGATACACCTGTGTAACGAATGCAAATTCCTTCAGCATGACTTCAGAGCGGACAGTACAGCGGTAAGCTGTTCCGGTGACACAGTTTACGAAAGAGTGATTGTGATGCGGCCTGATTCGATGCGGATTTCGGAAGAGGACACAGGTTTGGGAGGATTCAAAGATACGATCTGTTTTTCTTCCAGAACGGACTCACGGATTTTTAGGAGATGGAAGTAGTAGGAGCCGGTGCTGATTCCGTTTTCCTGACACCATGCTTTGACACTCATCCCGCTGTTTTGGCATTCCAGGATCCGCTGCTGCCACTCCTGCTGGGACACTTTCGTTTTGATTTCGGTGATTGCTGTGGTGATGTTGGTCATGGTTAAACTCCTGGTGTGGTGTTTGATTTACTCTGACTGAGTGTTTTGTACAGTGGCGAGTGTTCGATTTGCTCGGGCAGAGTATTTGGTACACTGTTATTTGGAGTTTAGTTTATCATGTTTTCTCGATTCATGACAGACATGGGTTGTTTGGCGGTTACTTTGAAAAAAGTGTATTTCCTATGTGAGTATAGTAAAACAAAAAATGAACTGAAACTCAAAAATTTCGAATGATTTGCAGATCATCTACTTTTCATTGTGTTTCAGTTCACTTATTCTATGAAAGCTAGTCAACAAGTTTATTTTTTCTTAAAGATAACAAAACCGACAGCAGATACGATAGCAGAGAAAGCAGCAATCAAACCAGTGTCAAAAGTTTGGGGAGCAGTAGTTTTTTCTGTCATAACCTCAGCTTTATAAGTACCGGCAGTTGCTATTGTTTCAGCACCAGTAACAGCCAGGGGATTGGTGCCGGAAATTGCATCTTCTTCGCTACCGTAAAAAGCAATATAGGCGATATCAAGTTGAGAACCAACTGCAATAATGTGATCTGTATTGCCAACGGCATCACGATTGGATGTTATTACATCAAAGCGAAAGTCAATGACATCAGAGCTTGTCCAGGTTTCGGGAGTGGCAACATTGGCATAAAGAGAGACCATATCTATAACAACGGTTTCCCACTGCTTGTTGTGGCCACCTAAAAGCAGTGTATAGGGACCTGCGTCCTTGGCGTAAAACTGAGCTCTGAGCTGTAAATCGCTGTCTTCTATTTGGGATACAGTTCTATACTTCATAACTGCCCACTTGACTACATTAAGATCAAGAGGCATACCAAATCCAAATGTACCGTTCGTTTCCTCGCCTGTGGCAGTAAATCTGGCATAGTCGAATTCAATGGTCTCAGCCATAACGGCTACAGAAAGTGTTGCTATCATCACGACAGTCAGAAGAGCAGCCATGATCCGGGTAAATAGTTCTTTCATAAATATTATACCTTTCTTTCGATGGATTACTAAAAAACTGTTGTCAGTTATTTTAGCGATTTGTTGTGTGCAGAATATTATTCAATTCTATAAAATTCCCAAATAATTATAGCACACAGCATCATTAAAAAATATTTATGAAATGCTGTAAATTACGGAAAAAGTTGTTTTAAACTGCTTTTATTTTGTATTTATACTTGTGTTTGTATGATACAGATGCTATAATTATAAAAAAACGCAAAGAGAAAGCTATATGCCATTATACTTGATAACAGAAAAATCTGATAACTCAACGCTGCCGGTAGACTGCCGGGAATTCTATGATGGTTTCTGCCAGCATTATCATGATGCTTTTGAAATTATTGTCGTAACAGCCGGTGAAATGAAATGTACAACAGATGAGCGTACTTATATATTAAAAAGCGGAGATATTGTTCTGTTCAATCCCCATGTTATTCATTCTGGAATTGTAACTGAAGAAAACACTGTGTATCTCCGCCTCATATCTGCACTTTCCGATGTTCTGGAATATCCGAATTCTGTTTTGAAATCCTGTGTAAATCTCCTGAATAATGGATATTACCTGTTTGATGAATATTATCCCGGAGGCCAGGAAGACAGTGTTAAGATTATGGAGTATATCAAGCGGCTATATCAGAATCTGAAAACGGGAAGCCCGGCAAGTGAGAGCATTGTTTTATGCGAGCTGTATGGCATACTATCTGTATTATTTGAAAAACATTACCATGAGAATACCGAATATGCACTGAAAAAACGAAGCAGGCAGTTCTTTCTGGATTTATCCTTTTTCATGAAAGAAAACTACTATAAACCAATCACAGTAAAAGATGCCGCTCAGGCTTTGTTTATGAGTACATCCCGTTTTTCGCATCTTATGCAGCAATATTTGGGGCTCAGTTTTTCCATATATCTGCGTCAATACAGGATTGAGCGTGCTATGCAGAAGTATGTTGCTTCCGGCTGTACGATTAAAGAAATTGCCGAATCCGTTGGATTTACAGACTATTGTTATTTTTCCCATGTGTTCAAGGAATATATGGGAGTTACTCCTTCTGTATATTTCAAAAAATAGAAAAGAGAAAAATAAAACACTTTATCTGAATGTTTTAGGATATTCACACAGTATCTGACGTAACACCATAGAGAAATGGATGCTGACAGCCAGCATCTACAGATGGGTGAACAAACCAAAAATGTTTTTGATCATAGAAAACAGCGACCGGACTCCCTTTTTTGGGGACAGCCGGGTCATGTTTTTTGGGGAGGCTTCGTGCGTCACTCCCTTTTTGTTTTGGACGGCAGCTTATCACGGATTGCTGGAGCCAATATGTATTTGGAGATTTATATTTTTGCTGATCTGTATGATATGAATGTTTTTGCAATATTTGGTAATATATAAAACAAAAATTGAATGAAGAATTGACAAATTGTTAATTGGATGATATAATAAAGATATCATACAAAAAATATACAGAGTGCTTTGGAAATGTATTTCTGAAGCATCGAAATAAGGAGAATCATTATGCCGGTTTTACGTGTTGCGATAGCAGACAGCAATTCGGATTATCTTAACCGTCTGACAGTTGTGCTGAGTGAGTATTCTAATCTGCAGATTTCTCAATTCGATGATCAGGAAAGTCTGGTCAAGATGGTTTCCAATGGAAAATGTAAGGTTCTGCTGTTAGATTCTTCTATGTACGATTTTAACTTGCAGCTGGATAAAGTGCAGGTTGTGATTATGCTGACGGATGGAAAAAAGATACCGGACGCCTGTGCACGATACAGAAAGATCAGCAAATACCAGAGAATAGACTATATCTACAGACAAATTCTGGAGATTTGTTCGGAATCCCTCGAAAATTCCGGAAGTGACAACGGCGGTGCTGCTTCGGTGATTTCGTTCTATTCTCCTTTGGGCGGATGCGGCAAAACTTCTGTGGCACTGATTACAGCCATTAAGATGGCACTGATTGGGAAAAAAGTGTTGTATCTGAATCTGGAACCTTTCCCATCGGATGCATTTTTTCTGCCCCAGACCGGCGAAAGCAGTTTGAGTACACTGTTGGAACATCTGTCACGGAGTGGAGACCATACCATGTATATGCAAAGCTGTCTTCAGACCAAATCGGATAATTTAAGTTATATCTGTCATTTTGAAAGCCCAAATGATTATGGTGCCATCAGTACGGATGAATTGGAATCTCTGATGGATGTTTGTTGTCATTCAGGTAGTTTTGATTATGTTCTGGTGGATACCGCAGGTGGTTTTGATAAGAAGATTCAGTGTGTTTTAGGTCTGTCAAATCAGGTCGTTCTGGTAGAAAGAAATGATGCTATCTCTACAGAAAAACTGAATAGTTTTATAGGACAGAGATATCTTATGGAAGAATACGGTGAAAAAATGAAGCGTGTGCTGAATTTCGATAACGGCAGGGGCAGTATGCTGCAGACTTCCATTCCGCTGATCGGCCAGCTTCGTTCTGTGGGGAACATCGACTGTACATCATTGATTATGGCAAAAGTAGAGAGTGCTGAATCCAATTATGTACAGAAGCTTGTAGAATAAGGAGCGAGTACCATGATGGATACAAAAAAAGATGCTTTTGCCGCCAAAACGGATATATATACAGAAGAGGTAAAAGCGATCCGGATGCTGGTAGAAGATGATCCGGAGTATATCACGTGGGATGAAAATGAACTGCGTTTGCGGGCTGCAAAGATGATGGAGCAGAGGATCCGGAATACAATGTTGGATCCCGTGATTCAGCGGTATTACTCTTCTCTTGACTATAAGCAGAAACATGCAATGGTCAATTCCGTATATGAGTCTATCCGTGGTCTGGGGATTCTTGGGAAAATTATCACAGATAAAAGCATTACAGAGGTCATGATCAACGGATATGATAATATTTTTGTGGAACGGAACGGGAAACTGGAAAGGATCACGGAAAAATTTGAAAGCCGCGAGAATCTGCGGGAACTGATCATGAAATTCACAAAGGAAATGGGGCGGTCCGTAACAGACAGTGATCCTATCGTGGATACCCGCCTGAAAGACGGTTCCCGTGTCAATGTCGTTTTGAATCCTATTGCACTGGACGGTCCGGTAGTTACCATCCGGCGTTTCCCGGAAGAAGGTATGACTATTGAGAAACTGATTCAGTACGGCTCTCTGACGAAAGAAGCGGCGGAATTTCTGAAAAAACTGGTTCGTGCGAAGTACAATATTTTCATCAGCGGCGGTACCGGTTCGGGGAAAACCACGTTCCTGAATGCGCTCTCCAATTTCATACCGCAGACGGAACGTGTGATCACTATCGAAGACTCCGCGGAACTGCAGATCCGTCATATTCCCAATCTGGTCAGACTGGAAACCAGAAATGCCAACTCAACGGGGGTCGGTGAGATTTCCATGCGGGATCTGATCAAATCCTCGCTGCGTATGCGTCCCGAACGGATCATCGTCGGGGAAGTACGCGGTGCGGAAGCACTGGATATGCTGCAGGCGATGAACACCGGTCATGACGGTTCCATTTCCACAGGTCATGCCAACTCTGCAAGTGACATGATCAGCCGTCTGGAAACCATGGTACTGCAGGGAGCTGCGGGGCTTCCGCTGCGTGCTATCCAGCAGCAGATCGCATCGGCAGTGGATATTATCATCCACTTGTCCAGAATGCGTGACGGTTCGAGAAAAACACTGTCCATAAATGAAGTGACAGGCTTGGGCATCAATGAGGATACCGGTGAACCGACCGTTCTTTTAAGTCCTCTGTATATGTTCATGGAGGAAGACTATACCGCCAAAAAGGTAAGCGGTTCACTGCAGAGAACTGGAAATAAAATGAAGCATCCGGAGAAATTCCTTTCTGCGGGGATTGTGGATTATTTGGACTGAGAGGAGTTATTATGACGATATACTATAAATGCAATATGACGAAGTTTCATCATATTCTTGCATATATTGTTTGCTCGATACTCTGTACGGTTCTGGTATATATCTTTTATCATCTAACCCTGCTGTCGATCATACTGGGGTTCGCCATGGGGATTCTGCTGGAAAGGATGTATGCTCAGAATACGATCCGAAAAAGGCAGAAGAATTTCAGGTTGCAGTTTCGTATGTTTCTGGAATCCATGAGCGTTGCCTGCCGATCCGGGCAGACGGAGATCCAGGCACTGGACGCAGCGTTGAAAGACCTGGAAGTTTCCTATCGCCAGGATGCGGATATTGTTGTGGAACTGAAGAATATTCTCCGCCAGTACCATAACGGTGGGATTGCGCTTACCATGCTGTTCCAGGATCTTGCGGAAAGAACAGACCTGGAGGATGTCCGCAGTTTTGCGACTATCTATAGCGTTATTGCCGGGAAGAATGACAGAATTGCTGACATTCTGACAGAAACCAGCCAGATCATCGGGGACAAGATCGAAATCGAAAATGAGATTGAAACCACGATCACTTCAGCAAAATCGGAAACCAATATGATGCTGGTGCTGCCGATCATTATGGTTCTGGCCATGAGTGCCATGGGCGGCGGTCTTCTGGACGCACTGTTTGAGACCACACAGGGGCATCTGGCGGCAACCGGTGCACTGGTGATCTTCGGGATCTCCTATCTGCTGGCCGCCAAAGCCAGCAACATCAATGTATGACAGGAGAATGGGATTATGATTTATGTATGTCTTATCATTGCTACCATTCTGCTTGCTGTATATGTGTTTCTGATAGTGACTGTTCCGGAAGGTACGGGGAAGCAGATGCTGATGTGTCTGTATAAGCACTATGTTGATACCATCAAAGACTATCAGCTTGAACTGAATATGATCCGGCAGAAAATTAAAGCTGTGCAGGAAACGATTTCCACCATGCAGCATGAACCCGACCCCCGTCTTCTGAAACGTCAAAAGGTTCTGCTCAAAAAAATGGATGAGACCAAAAAAATTCTGGACAATTATAAGAAAAACGGTCTTGGCATCCTGGATATGATCCCGCTGACCGGATACCGCGTTATGGACATATTGGGAATCGACAACAATAATGAATTTCTGGCAAGGCTCCGTAAAAAGTGTCTGCATATCAAATATGAGCAGGACGCCATGGCGTATGCGACCTATCTGATGGCGAACCTGCTCGGGAATCTGATGCTCAGTGCGGTTCTGCTGTTCTGGGGGATCGGATTCGGTCTGGCTATGGGAATGGGGACACGCAGTCTGGTGATCGGGATCGCGGCGGCGGCTGTGTTTGCTCTGCTTGGATATCTTCCTTATGACGGGATCAATTCGATTCTGCAGAAACGGGCGGATTCTATCGAGAGAGACTTCCCCAGAGTGGTTTCCAAGCTGGCGCTGCTGACCATTTCCGGTCTGGAACTGAATCAGGCATGGGAGCTGGTATCCGCCAGCGAAACCGGTACCGTATATCAGGAAATGCGCCGTGTTATCATCGATATGAACAACAATGTTCCGTATGTGACGGCATATACGGGCTTTATCAACCGCTGTGACTACGGCTATACCACCAAGCTGGCAACTGCCATTATGCAGAATATGTCCAAAGGGAATGCGGAAATTGTTTCGCTGCTGCACCAGATGAATACGGAGTGCTGGAGCGAATACAAACACGCGGCCCGGCGGAAGGGGGAAATGATTTCCACTAAGCTGACAATCCCTACTCTGCTTTTATTTGCCGGCATGCTTATTCTTGTACTTGTTCCTACCATCGGCGGCTTCAATTTGTTCTGATGATGGAATGAATAATAAAATTTACAACATTGGAGGAAATGATTTATGCAGGATATGATCACCCGTGCATGGGTTTCCATGGAAACAAAAGCGTATATGCTGAAGAACCGTGCCCGTAATTTCAAGGAAGAAATCAAAAACGATGAACGCGGTGTAGGTGCAATGGTTGCGACAATTCTTATTATGCTGATTGTTGTTCTGCTTGCAGCTGTGTTCTGGGAAAAGATTAAGGAGTGGTTTGATAAAACAATGACAAAAATCTTCGGATCCGAGGGGCTTGAGAAGATTGGTAATTAAGCGGTTCTGGTGATAGCGGATAATACCCGAATTATTCTATAAGTGCAGAACAAAAATCTATAAAAATGAGGCATAGTATATGAGAAATCACAGGAATTTACATAAAGATGAAAGCGGTATGGCAATAGTAGAAGCCGCTATTATCCTGCCGTTGTGCATTATTATGGTGATCGCCGTATACTATGCCGCCATTTTTATGGCACAGCAGGCCAATATGCAGGCCAATCTGCAGAATGCAGTGATATATTATAAGAATGTAGAGACGGATACATATATGCAGGTGGAATCAGAGATGCAGTATGCACGTGACAGCAGTACTGTAAAAGCTGAAGCTACCTCTCTTGGGGAAGTAAATTATTTGTTTCCATACCGTTCTCTTACCACATCGGAATGGAAAAGACAGGCAAAGAACCAGTTCCCGTCTTTTTTCAGATCCATGTGCGGATATATGTTTTTTGATACCGGGGATAATATCGTGCTGGAAGTTCCCGATATGGAGAATTACTTGATTGCAAAATATCTGACGGTTCATGCAACACAAACGGTAAAGCCGGCTGTCAGTCTTGCATTGGTAGGGCTGCCGGATGAATTTGAAATTTCCGCAACCGCCAGAATCGGTGTGACAAATCCGGATGAGATCATCCGTAACATAGATTTTGTAGTGGATATCCTGGCCGACACAAAAATTGGTGAGATTGCAAAAGATATAGCAGGTAAAGTCGGCGATTTGTATGATAAGTTTGTTGGAGAATTCGGAGATAGCTGAAAAACAGGGGTAGGAAGTTATGAAAAGGTTCAATCAGAAAGAAAACCGGAATAAAGAAAAACATACGCGTGGTTCCATAACCGTGTTTGTTGCGCTGCTTTTGGTTCCTATGATTGTGGTGAACGGCTTTCTTGTGGATCTGTCCCGTATGAAGCTGTACGGAAATCAGGCGGCTATGACTGCAGACAACTACGGAGATGCCGTTCTGTCCGTGTATAGTAATCTTCTGAAGGATCTGTACGGTCTGTTTGCCGTGTCGGAGAGTAGTGAAGGGGAGGCTGCGCTGGCCGAACTTGAGAAGTATATAACTTCTTCCTTCAATCCCCAGGAAAACTGGCTGAAATCAGGGCAGCACTTTACCTCTGTTAAAGAGGCAGGGCGGGATAAGTCCGGATTTATGCCTTATCAGGACGCAGAGGTAAAAGTATCTTATGTAGGAGTCGAAGATTATACTCTCTATAATGATATGATACTGGCGAACCAGATCGGCGACTTTATGAAATACCGAATTGTACAGAGCGTCATGAACAGCGGTGATACTTTGCTGGAAACGGTGAAAGAGATCAAAAAATCCCAGGACAACGGTAAGGTTGTGTCTGCAAAACATGAGTTTGATGAAGCTGCCAAAAAAGTTATGGAGGACATGGAGGAGTTCTATAAACTGTTAAAGAAATTAGACACGTATCCTGAGTATGTAGGGGGATACAACACCTAAGCGGTCGACGCACTTGAGTATATACGTAATGTTATAAGTTCCACGGAATATCTGATTTATTATCTGTATTTTACGAACAAGGATAAGGCAGATGCGGCATTTGAGAAATATGATGATGATATAGACGATGAAGAGGAAGATATAGAAGATGTAGAAGATTCATCCCTGATATCGATACCGGAACCGGACAGAAGTTATTTCTTCTATTATATAAGTTACAGAGATACTCCGGATGCTCATGAAGACGTAATCCATGATAAACTGGACCAATGTTTGGATGATTATAAATCTTATGTATCGGTTACGATACCCGGGTATGATGGGGCATTTCCAGCGCGTTTCAATAATTTCGATGAATTGGTGGATCAGCTGGTTTCTTTAGCAAAGGATATTAAAGATGGATATAAGGATCTGGCGGATGCACGAGAGAGGCTGAATGCCAGTTTGAATAACGATAGTATCACAGATGCCATGAGAGATGGTATAAAAGAAGAAGTAGCGTTAATTGATAATATTTTGGAAGCGGGAGGTGGCGTAAAGGGAGAGTATTCTGCGGATAATTTTATTGGGATAGCGGATATTTTTGAATCAAACAAAGCTGCGAATCCTGTTTTCAAAGATACTGTAAAAAAGAATTATGGCGATACTAAAGAAATGAATTATACTAAGTATCTGGAGGATTATGTTCGTGAATTAAAGGAATGTAGTTTTGAGGTGGAGGAAGGCGATAGTAGTATTGGAGATTATTATTTGACCAATTTTGCACTTACAGGTATAAAATTCAAGGACAATCAAGGTGTTATCGAAAAGAGTACGACCCAAGGTGATGTCGTTTATATTCTTTATAAAAGTAAAAAGAGGCTGAATGGATTATTTAAGGCTCTTGAGGAAACCTTTGAGGGAACTGGTGACAAATAATCTGCCAATGAGCAGGAGGATGCGGCCAATGATACAACAGAAAGCAAACAAAAAGAGTTAGAACAGGAGGATGTTGTTACTCCTGCACGGGATATCCCTAACATTACGGAGTATATAAGTGCGGCGAACGGAAAGGTTAAATCCTTTAAGTTCACGGAAATGCTTTCGGAGGCTGCTTCTCTGTTCGGGAATAGTCTGTCCGGAGCCGGTAATCAGATGCTGCTGAAATTTTATATGATTCAATATGGGTTTGGTATGTTTTCCAATCGTATGACCGGCACAGCTAAACCTGCTGATGACGATAATTCTGCCAGCAGTTCCAGCAGTTCCAGCAGTTCTGGCGGGACATCCGAAAAAAACACTGTCAAGGAATATTCGCTTACCGGATATGAATTGTGTCGTAAGATCAATTACGCCTATCAGGCAGAACTGGAATATATTTTCAGTGGACACCTGTCTTCTGCCAGTAATCTGAATCATGTGCGCAATTATATTCTGACATTCCGGGCTGTTATGAATTATGCGGCGACATATTCTATAGACAAAATCAATAGACCTATCAGTGATCTTGCGAAAGCAGCAGCTCATATCAATCCGCTTTTGGGGATCGCTGTGTCGGCAGCACTGCGTACAGCCGTTACTGCAGTGGAAACTGTAGCAGACTGGCAGCTTTTGACGCAGCGCAAATCGGTTGTTGTCGTAAAAAATGAGTTGTCGGATATGTCTGTGGATCTGAGTGAAATAGCCAGTGTGCTTGGTGGTGATGTGGGTAAATCTACGGAAGAACGGTCTGGAGTCGAACTGACATACGAACAGTATCTGACCATTCTTCTGCTTTTGATGACCTCCACAGAGAATGTTGCGATGCGAATAGGGGATTTGATAGCTATAAATGTCAGCAATGTGCAAAGTGGGCTGTCAGAAGATGCAATTATGACGGATATGTCTTTTAATATGAAAGAAGCGTATACAGCCGTGGAGGCTAAGTGTTCTGTGCATCTGGATTTCGTGATAATCCCTGAGCATATGGCAGCTATGTTCATGGATGAAGGAACAAAGGGTACATGGGAAAGAAATTCGAAAAATACTTACTCCTTCACCATCATACGTGCTTACTAAAGGAGGTGCGGCAATCATGAAAAAAGACGAAAAAGGTATGATGGTAGTAGAAGCGCTGATCAGTTTTACTGCATTCATACTGGTCTGTATCGGGATTGTATTTATGATCAAGATTTTTATGCTGCACAATCGTGTTCAGTATGCTATAAACGCAGCTGCCCGTGAATTGTCTACATATACCTACATATATGATGCGTTGGGGCTGCGTGATGCCGAGCGAAGA
>JAFZET010000278.1 GCA_017560565.1 Clostridia bacterium
ATGGTTCGGCGGTATTCCCGGTGTGTCGTGGTGGAGAAGAATGGAAACCTCCGGCGGTCAGGTTGTAGAGCAGAACATCCACCTGTTTGACCAGGCCCGTTACCTGTTCGGCGAACCCCTGTACGTAAACTGCGCCGGTGCCCGCGGCATCGTTGACGGCGATAAGTACGGTGTTCCCGGATACAATGTACACGACTACTCCTCCGCTGTGATCAAGTTCAAGAGCGGCGTAGTTGCCAATATCTTTACCGGCTGTTACGTACAGGCAGGCGGCGGTATGCAGAGCGGCATGAACATCTACTGCAAGGACGCTACTCTGGAATATGCTCTGCGCAGCTGGCTGAAGATCCGTGACGTAAACGGTGAACAGTACTACGAAAGAGGCGATGAACAGACCGGTATTCAGGACAACATTTTCCTGGATGCAGTTCGTACCGGCGACCGCTCCAAGCTGCTGACCGACTACCACGATGCAGTGAAGAGCATGAAGCTGTGCATGGCCTGCAACGAATCCATCGAAACCGGCAAGACCATTTTCCTGGACTAATTCCAGTGCTGGACTAAGACCGGCTGACTGAATCAGAATAACAGAAACAGCGGTGTGGCTTCGGTCATGCCGCTTTCTGAATGAGAGGAAATCTATGCATAGAATCCTTTGTTCCACCGGTGCACTGATCGGCAGACCAAACGGCAGAAACATCCGTCTGCTGGACGACTGCCTGGAAAAGCTGACCTGTGACGGCTTTGAATTTATGATGTACAGTACCTGGTACGATGCACTTCCGGATATACTGGTATATCTGCACTCGCTGCCTGCGGTTTTCCCCACCATGCACTGCGAGAAAGGTATCGGGGAACGGGTCAGCCGGGGCGGTGAGGAATTGCCGGAAGCATACGATATTTTCAGAAAAAACTGTGAAATTGCAGGAGAAATCGGCGCCGGCAAGCTGGTTTTGCACCTGTGGAGCGGAATTGCATCGGATCAGCATTTTGAGAGGAATCTGGAAGCCTGCGAAAAGCTGATGGAAATTGCTGCCGGGTACAATGTGCTGCTGACGGTGGAGAATGTGGTCTGTAACTGTAAGGATCCCATGACCCGCATGATGGAGCTGATCGGAGCATACCCGGATCTGCATTTCACTTACGATACAAAAATGGCGCAGTTCCACCGGCAGATGGATGAACTGTACAAGCCGGAACAGGAGAATATCGCAGCACGGATAGCTCACCTGCACATCAACGATTTCCACGGCGGCTATATGGACTGGAGCAGTCTGTGTACCCTGCCTATGGGAGAGGGAGATATCGACTTTGCGCCGTTTCTGTCGTTCATGAAGAAAAACGGGTATACAGGTGATTTCACCATCGAAGCAACCTCCTTTGATGAAAGCGGTGTGATCCATTACGATACGCTGAACCGGACTTTCGACAGACTGCGGACAGTGTGGAATTCTATAGAATAATGAAAAGGGAAGACGGTTTCCGAAGAAGCTGTCTTCCCTTTATGTTGTTATGCAATTCAGTCTTCAATATCCGCTTCCGCTACACGAACCACAAGGCTGGTGCCGTAGGGATACCCGGTGGCGTTCATCACGAAGCTGTTTTCATCCTGACGGAAGTTCAGGGCTTCGTCATTGTCCACCCAGTGCAGATTTTTGATGGTACCCTTCACGCCGGTAAAGCTCTTTTCCCCGGCAGCGCCGCCTTCTACGGTCACGTTGTTGTCTCCGGTCACGCTCAGGTCGTGGATGTAGAAGTACATTTTCTTTCCGTCCCGCAGTGCGAAGTTTTTGCCGGTACCCACAACACCGCAGGGCTTTGCCTTATAGATGGACTGTCCGACAGAGCGGATCCAGTCGCCGATGCCTTCCATCAGAGCCGCCTGCATGGTGGTGATTTCACCTTCTGCATCGGGGCCTACATTCAGAAGATAGTTGGCGCCCACTTTCCGGCAGGAGCACAGGGTCTCGATCAGGTGGGGCAGGGACTTGTAGTTGAAGTCCTTAGCACCGTGACCCCAGTGGGCGTTCATGGTGTGGCACATTTCGGCGGCAAAATACTTCCGCATGCCTTCCCGGTTCATGGGTTCCGGACGACCCTGTTCAAAGGTCACGCTGTCCAGCTGCAGATTGCCTGCCTCGCCTCTGGCGGAAAGACCGGTGTTGTTTACAATGATGGCTTCGGGCTGATGCTTGCGGATTACGGCGTACAGGGCATCTTCTTCCCAGTCGGCGTCTTTCTTGGACCAGTTTCCGTCAAACCACAGACCGCCGATCTTGCCGTATTCAGAGCAGAGGATTTCCACAGAATCTCTCAGATACTGCAGATATACCTTGAAATCGCCGTTGAATTCCGGGTGCCACCAGTCCAGGGTGGTGTGGTAGAAGAAGGGCACGATGCCTTCTGCATTACAGCCGTCCACAAAATCCCGGATCAGGTCACGACCTGCGGGGGAGTGCGGGGCATCGTAGGTGTTCAGTCCCTTGGTGTCGTACAGGGAGAAGCCTTCGTGATGACGGGTGGTCAGAGTGATGTACTTGGCACCGCCCTTTTTGGCGATCTGTGCGATCTTGCGTCCGTCAAATTTGGAGGCGGTGAAGGTGTCCTGCAGTTTTACATATTCTTCCTTCGGAATGCCGTGGATGTGCTGTACCCATTCGCCTTTGCCCAGCTGGGAATACAGACCCCAGTGGATGAACATCCCAAAGCCCATTTCTTCAAAATCCAGAATCCGTTTTTCCGGTACGGGAATAGCCATAATGCCCTCCTATAATTGTATACATTCAGTTTTGCTGCAATCTGCCGGAACCGGGCAGATCTATGTTCACTTGATTGTAGCATATTTCCCCCGGGAAGTCAATATATTTGTTCTGTAACCGGGGACAAATCACGGATCGGAGGGGGAAGTGTGGAGAAAAGCAGACTGTATATCCGGAATGCGGTGCTTCTTGCAGGCTTGAATATTCTCCTGCGGGGAGCGGCTGTAAGTTTCAATGGATATGTAGCGGGAAAGATCGGCTCGGAAAGCATGGGGTTGTTCACGCTGGTTATGAGTATTTACGGCTTTGCGGTGACATTGGCAACCTCCAGCGTCAATCTGGCGGCGGTACGGCTGACGGCAGAACGGTGTGCCAGAATCAGCGGCGGGGAGGGGCAGGCCTATCGGAAAACGGTTCGCGGTGTAATTCTTGCTGTATGCCGGTACAGTCTTTTTTTCGGATGCGGTGCGGCTGTACTCCTGTTCGGTTTTTCAGGGCCCATCGCTCACTGGCTGTTGGAGGATCTGCGGACACTGTCGTCCCTGCGGCTTCTGGCGGTAAGCCTGCCTGCCATTTCTCTGACCTCCGCTCTGAACGGATACTTTACCGGGATGCGCAAGATTGTCAAGAATGCGGTGATGACTCTATGCGAGCAGGCGGCGAAATTCTGTATTACAGCAGCTGCACTGGTATGCGTGGTTCCCACGGGATCGGTGGAGTATATGTGTCTGGCGGTGGTGGGCGGCTCTGCGGCGGCGGAAGGACTTTCTCTGCTGCTGGCGGTACTTTTGTATCTGACGGATTCCCGGATTCCTTTAGGGGACAAACCCGGCAGAAAAAAGGAAACCATACCCACAGCGTTCCGGGATGCGGCGGAAATTGCACTGCCTGTAGCCATCGGTGCGTATGCCCGGCAGGGTCTGGTGACGGCAGAACATCTGGCGATTCCATGGGGTCTGCGGCAGTCCGGTTCGTCACAGACAGAGGCACTGGCGGCTTATGGGGTTCTGCAGGGGATGGCTCTGCAGGTGGTTCTGTTCCCCTATGCGGTGATCGGTGCGTTCACGGGGGTGCTGATTCCGGAAGTTACGGCAATGGACGCCGTGGGGCAGGGAGAAAAACTGAAAGAACTCTGCCGGAAAGTACTCCGTACTGCTCTTGTGTTCTCTCTTGTCAGCTTTGCGGTGTTCTATTTCTTCGCCATGCCGCTTGGAACCGGGATCTACCATACTGCTGAAGCCGGTGCATACATCCGGAAGCTGTCTTTTCTGGTGCCGTTCATGTATATCGATACCGTGACGGATGCTTTGCTGAAAGGACTTGGGGAGCAGCGGTACTGTATGAAGGTCAATATAGCCGATGCAGCCATCAGTCTGGTTCTGGTGGTGATCTTCACCCCGACACTGGGGCTTGGAGGTTATATCATCTCCATGTATGCCTGTGAAATTGTCAACCTGTATCTCAGTGCCCGGAAGCTCCGGCAAAGGCTGGGGGCTGGGACGGGAAAATAAAAAATCCCCGATTCTGCAGAGAATCAGGGAACATGACCCGTAGGAGAATCGAACTCCTGTTTGCGCCGTGAGAGGGCGCCGTCTTAGCCGCTTGACCAACGGGCCATTTTTTGTACCTGTATAGTATAGCACAGTACCGGAAAAAAAGCAATAGGTTTTCAGAATTTTTCCGGAAATCTCCATAGTTGTTTGGAGAACCTTCCCTTGACAAACCACTGTGACTGTGGTATGCTGTTGAAAAAATGGAAATGAGGCTTCGGCTATGAAAATTACTGCCCCTGTCAGCATCACTGTCTGTCCCCTGCAACCGGGAGATCCGGCACTTACTGTGGTTTCACAAATAGATCCGGAGGTGTATACCATAACAGAAGGTACCCTGGCAAGGGGTGGCTTGGGATGGAAGGTATGTCTGGATGCGCAGATTTGCGGTATTCTGGTTCTGATGCAGAAGGAAACAGGTATTTCGGAGATCACAGTACTGTATGTGCTGCCGGCATACCGGGGATTGGGCATGGGATATGTGCTGCTGGAACAGGCGGCAGAAAGAGCCATGGAGATATGGCTGCCTCTCTGTCGGGAAGCGGCACAGCGGATGGTGTCCCGGTTCGGCTTTGTGTACAGCGGGGAGAGTCTTGCCGGAGAGGAGGAGCCACTGGTGCAGTATGTATATACTCCCGGTGCGGTACCGGAAGCCCGGCTGGATGTACCGTACATCGATCAGCGGGAGAAATATCCCACCGGCTGTGAGAGCGTTTCCACGGTAATGGCACTGCAGTATGCAGGTCTGGATATGTCTGTGGAAGCATGGATCGACAGTCATCTGCCCAAAGGGAAAACACCCGGCACAGAAAACGGTGTGTATACCGGTGCTAACCCATGGAAAGCGTTTCCCGGGGATCCCTATACCACAGACGGGTGGGGCTGTTTTGTTCCGGTGATCGAGAAAGCCGCCGAAACAGCACTGCAGAATACCGGACTGCGGATCAGACCTCTGTACGGGCTGTCAGTGGATACCCTTTGCCGGATGTTTGTTGCCCGGGGGATTCCCGTGATTTTCTGGGCAACTTTGGATATGGCGGAGGGGCGTCCCTGTAAGAAGTCATGGGAGATGGATGACGGCAGCGGCACATATACCTGGACGGAACCGATGCACTGCCTGCTGATGACCGGGTATGATGAAGAAAATGTTTATTTCAACGATCCCATGCGGGGAAAAGACACGGCATATCCACGGGACGCTGTCCGCCGGGCTTACCGTACCATGCACAGTCAGGTCGCAGTGGTTCTGCCGGAGAGAGTACCCATGCAGTACGCCCACAGTGCCGGTGCAGTTCTGTATACCCGACGTGCCGGAGAGATCCGGTATCTGCTGGTCAAAGAAAGGCTGGGACATACCGGTTTCCCGAAAGGACATCTGGAGGGGAACGAAACGGTATTTGAAGCGGCTGCCCGGGAAATTCTGGAGGAAACCGGGCTGAGCGCAGAACTGCAGACAGATTTCCGGAAGGAGACACTGTATCTTCTGCGGGAAGGAAGCAAATGGAAATGGGTCACATACTTTGCTGCGCGGTATGAAGCTGACGATATTCCTGTACATACCGGCGAGGTGGCAGATTTCATGGAGCTGCCGTATACAGAAGCCATGGAGGCACTGACCTATCAGAATACAAAGGATCTGCTGGCAATGGCGGACAAGTGGATCCGGCTTCAGGATTGACATAAACCAAAAAGAAATGTCCCGTTTCCTTTTCAGGAGGGGACATTCTTTGTTTGATTACTCATACCGTCCGTAAGTCTGAATGGCAGCCATAACCACTTTCATGCTGGTCAGCAGGGAACCGTTGTTGATGGAACCGGCAGTGGTCAGGTTCAGCCCCCGCACATCGCCGATCTTTGCGGCTTCACAGTCCCGGCGTACTTCGGCAATGATGTCCTCTTCGTTGTTCCGCATGAAGGTAAAGGGAGCCAGCTGACCGTCGATACGGGTTTGCGGCATATATTTCCGGATTTCCTGTACGGTTACAGTAGGACCGAAATTGCAGCCGGTCAGGTTGAATTCCGCCAGCTGAGGGATCAGATGCCCCATAGCTGAGTCGGAGTGCTGATAACGGTTGTCACCGGGATTGGGGGAGGTTCTGGCAAACACACTTTTCAGAACCCGGTAGCCGAAGGCATGATACATTTCCGGCGTCATCAGATTGGAGTCGTCATCGGAGAAGCTGAAGCCGTGGTTGAAATCGTCTTCCGTATGACCGGATTCTTTAATGAACAGAGTGATATACGCATGAATCACATCCGCTATGGTGTCGGCAAAGCGGGAAAACAGCTCTTCGTCATCATAATACAGGAACAGCAGATTTTCTACACCGAACACAGAGGTCGCCAGGGTAACAGGTCCTCTGATCCCGTGGAACTGACCGGGACGTCTGCCGTACAGCTCGTATACTGCTCTGCACCGTTCATCCCAGTCGGCAGGCAGAACAAACCGGCGGAAGGCTTCCGGATCGGCTGTCAGTGCATCCACTTCATCCAGCTTCTTTTTCAGGGCATCCGCATCGTCCAGCGTCCCCCGCAGCCAGGTGGTGGTGCCGTCAAAATCATAGATTCCACCGAAGACCTCGCCAATCTGACGGAAGCCCGGAATGGTCACCTTGGGGGCTTCTGCGGGCTTGTTTTCCGCCAGCAGGGGACGACCCACGATCTGCACGGCTTTTTCATTGTAGCGGCAGTTCAGCTCATACCGTCTTGCCGGTGGGGTGTATCCCCAGGGTTCTCCCTCTTCCCCCAGTTCCGCAAACACACATTCATCGCTCATGCGGATTCCCAGAGCCACCTGCGGAGCTTCTTTCGAGAAACAGTTCTCCCTGTGACAGAGTGATTCGTCTTTCCAGAACTTTTCTATATCCAGATCCAGTTTCATGGCGCATCCGTCCTTTTATGATATTGTTTGTATCAGTATACCAGAATTGTCCACCGGGTGCAAGTCCGTTTTTGAATTTTTCTGAAAAGCCGGGCATGAATTTTCCATGCATTTTCACATTGCTTTCAAATATACATCAAAATAAAGAGGTATACTGATATTCATGATAAAAGAAGAAGGTATGACCATGAAAAAGGCATTATGTTATATTTGTGTTCTGGCAATCTGCCTGAGCCAGACTGCCTGCGGGAAAAAAGCGGAAACTGTGGAGAAAATCACAGAAACAACAGGCGCACCGGTACAGATTGAATCAATGAACTACAGTGAAAAAGACTGGCAGACCGATTATACCGATCCGGTGGAACTGACACTGGCGGACGGTACGGATGTACAGATTACCGAAGGTGGAACCTACCTGCTGACCGGATCGCTGACGGAGGGACAGATTCTGGTGGATGCGGCAGATGAGGATGTGCGTCTGGTGCTGGCCGGTGTCCATGTGCAGAACACAGGCAGTGCGGCACTGTATATCCGGGAAGCAAAGAATGTGTATGTGACGCTGAAAGCGGAAGCGGAGAATACACTTTCCAGTACCGGAGAATTCGTGCAGACAGACACAAACAATGTGGATGCGGCGGTGTTTTCCAAATCCGATCTGATCATCAACGGTACCGGTGATCTGACCGTGTACTGCGAAACCGGTCACGGCATTGTTTCCAAGGACGATCTGACTATCACCGGCGGTACATTTGCGGTGACAGCGGCAGGACAGTGTATTGTCGGAAAGGACAGCACTGC
>JAFZET010000279.1 GCA_017560565.1 Clostridia bacterium
GTACCCATCATGTCGGTAACCAGAGCGCTGTCCTTGTAAGCGGCACGGTCAGCCAGAGAGAGTTCGCCGTCATAGAAGATACCGCCGGAGGGCAGGGACAGATCGCCGGAATCATACTTGGTCAGCAGTCTGTAGGGGATTACATACTTATCCAGATGTTCTTCCAGTTCGGGATCCAGATAGTAGTAAGTAGAACGTTCCAGACGGATGGTGTTGCCGGTAACGATTTCCTTGGGAACGAAAGGACCATTGGTTACAATAGAGGTGGTCTTTCTGGCCCAGGTCACACCGTAACGGGTGATAACGTCTTCACGCAGGGGCACCAGGGAAATAGAGGAGAGCTTTTCAAAGAAGCCGTCCAGATCGATCTTGGATTCAAATTCAATCTGAATGGTGTAGGTATCAACAGCGGCAATACCGATGTCGTCAATGGAAGCGTCGCCCATCTTGGCAGCCTTGGCGTTCTTGATATCATACAGCAGAGATGCGCCTTCCCACTTCTGGTCGGGATCCAGCAGTCTCTTCCAGGAGTAAATGAAGTCTGCAGCCTGAACGGTACGACCGTCGCTCCAGCGGGTCAGGTTCATGTTAATCAGAATGGAGAACTTTTCACCGTCGTCCACTTCAACCTTATAATCCTTCATCAGAGCCTTTTCCCACTTGCCGTCTTCGTCGATGCGGGTCAGACCTTCGAACATCAGGCTCATATATTTCAGCTGAGCATCGTCAGTCATACTGAGCTGGGGGTCAAAGTCAAATACTTCGGTGGCAAGATGCATATCAAGGATAGCACCCTTGTCATCTTCTACCAGAGTTGTGCAGCTCGCCAGCGTGGTCATCATCATCAGCGCAGCCAGAAGCAGGGATAACACCTTTGTTTTCATGATTTGGTAATTCCTCCTAACGGTAAATAAAGCGTAGTAGACTACGGGTCATTTTTACTCACCACATTATACCACTTTTTCATCTGAGAATCAACATCTTCTTATATGGTATTGTCAAGTTTCATCCACTTGCACAATTCCAGTCCCTGTTTTTGTACACTTTATCCATGAAAAATCCCTGTTTTTTGTGTTCCTCCCTGTACCGAAGCCTGTTTTCCTCTGTTTTTGTGCCCATCGATGCCAGAATGTTTCCCAAACAGCCATTGTCTGCGGATTTTTTCTGCTCTCCCGTGGCTGAAAAACGTCTGCGGCGGCAATACTTTACTGAAAAAAGGAGATGATTTTCATGCAGTTTTCCAGCCGTGTCAGCGAGCTGTATACAGAATTTGCCCTTCCCGCAGACAAAGCCTGCGAAACGGAATATACCATCGGCGGATGGAAAATAAAGCAGGCGGATCACCACACCGGACAGTACCACACCCTGTATGCCGGGGATATTCTGACCCTTTCCGCAGAGACACGGGCAAGCCTTATCCGAGCCGCCGCACATATTCTTTCCGGATATCTGGAAGGCGCTTCCTGCATTCTGGTCTGCGGTCTGGGCAACGGAAATCTGACGGCAGACAGACTGGGCGTCAGCACCTGCCGGCATCTTACCATCCCGGGCTCCCTTCCCGGCGGCAGATCCCTGTATACCTTCTGTCCAGGTGTTTCCGCCGCCACAGGACTGCCCACAGATACCCTTGTTGCCATGACCGCCGAATGTATCCGTGCCGACCGGATCCTTGCCGTGGATGCGCTGTGTGCCCGGGGAGCCGCCAGTCTTTCCGCCGTCCTGCAGTACACCGACACCGGTCTGACCCCGGGCAGCGGCAGTATCGGCACATCTCACGCCGATCCGGATATACCGCCCGAGATCTCCACCCGTACCATGCCCTGCCCCGTTGTTACCGCCGGCGTTCCCACTGTGATCCGCACCACTCTGCCCGAAGGCGGCGACAGACGGTATCTGGTCACCACCGGACAAATAGACCGGGCTGTTGACTGCTGGAGCAGTGTTCTTGCCTCTGCCATCCTGCGCACCATACTTTCTCCGGGGAAATAACCCGTCAAACCGGAATATTCCGCAGTCATCCGGCATAAGTATGCTTATACGAACTTGTCCCAGGAAGGATGCCGAAAATGATGGATAAAAATACCGATACGACCACTGTTCTGCAGGACTGCCCCGACAGCCTCTCTGCCTATACCCTGTATCCGGATGCCGGCGATATTGCAGGGCTTGATACCCTTGCCGCCTTTCCGGACACGCCGCCGAAGCAGCCGGAGACCCCTTCCCGTTTCCCGCCCTCCCCGCTGCCCTTACGGGAGCTCCCTCCCGTCCATGCCGTACAGCATACAGCGCAGAGAACCGCTCCCCATCCTCCTTCCTCTGCCGCTCCCTCCGCCGCTCTGCCCCGCCGTCTGTTCCGTCTGCTCTGCGGCTTCTTCGTTCTGTCCGCTCTTGTTATTTACGGTGATCTTCTGCTGACCGGAGCTGCCACCCTGTTTTCGGAAGGAGCGGACAGGCTGGCACTGCAGAGTGTTTTCGGTACAGGCAATCAGGTAACGGTCATTCCCATGGTCACAGAAACCGGGCAGATATCAAATCCGTCCGACACCCGTGAAACACAGACCACCGCACCGACTGACCGCCCGGAAGATGCCCCGCCCGCCAGCGAACTGCCCATCCCCACTCCCACCGCCGGAATCCGCAGCAGCGATCTGTCCACCGATGCCCCGGACGGACTGGGACTCATCAATGAAACGCCATACACACCGGATCTTGCCGCACTGGCTGCCCGTGCTCCGGTGATCGACAGCTACGCCGCTCTGGAATCGGTATACGGCAGCAGCTGTCCTGCGGTTCTGATCCTCCACACCCACGGAACCGAAGCCTTTGCCGATCAGGCAGACGCCGGTTACCACACGGAAGACCGGAACAAAAACATCGTAGCCGTGGGGGACGCCCTTGCCGCCATACTGGAAAAGGCTGGGATCTCCGTCATCCACTGCCGGGAGCTGTTTGACGCCGACTCCTTCGATATGGCCTACTACAACGCCGCCCGGTACATCCGGCAGACACTGGAAGACTCCCCCTCCATCCGCTACATACTGGATATCCACCGGGACGCCATCACCGCCGCAGACGGCACCGGAATCCGTCCTCTGTCTGTCCATGACGGCACAGAATACGCACAGCTGATGTTTGTGGTGGGAACCGACCACGGCGGCAGCGGTCACGCAGACTGGGAAACCAACCTCGCCCTTGCCGCCAGACTCCAGTCCGCCCTGCACAACGAAAACCCCACCCTCATGCGGGACATCAACCTCCGTTCCGCCTCCTTCAATGCACAGTACGCCCCTGGCGCACTGCTGGTGGAAGCGGGAGCCGCCGCATCCTCACTGGAGGAAGCGATCCGCTCCATTGAGGTCTTCGGCAAGGCACTGGCAGAAGAGATTCTGGGGAAATAAAAAACAGGAGAGTACAGCATTTCCGCCATACTCTCCTGTTTGCGTCAATAGTTCATCAGGTCTTCGATCAGTACATGATATACAGTCTCATCCTCCGGATCCGCATAGTACAATCCCTTCCCCAGAAAAAACGGTTCGTTCCCCGGTGCTTCGCATATCCATTCCACATAGTCTCCGGAGCTTTCCCATTTGAACACATCCGCTCCGGTGACAAAATAGAAATCCCGGTTGTATTCCCCGATCACATAGTCCGGACGGATGCGGATATCGTTCCAGACCAGCGGGATCTCCTCACAGGGAGCAGAGTCATCCGCAGTCCCTTTCCAGAGAATCTTCTCATCGCTCTTCCAGTTGCTTGTCACATACAGAAGACCGCCGCTGCCGTCCAGAAATACCCCGGACAGTGTCCGGTACTTCTCCTCTGTCACAAAGGATACATCCAGTTCTGTGGCCTCTCCGGTTTCCAGATGAATCCTCCATGCCCGGGCAGGCCATATCTGATACAGATACGTGCCGTCGCAAACCGGCAAGCCGGGTCTCTCAAACCCATAAAACCGCTTTTCCCCGGTGGTCAGGTCGTAACTGCAGGTTCCCAGCATATGCTGATACACATACAGCCTGCCCTGCAGGATCATATGCTGATTCCCAGACCACAGCCACAATTCCGTATCGGTTTCCGGATACACATCCTCAAGCACCCGGAAGGTTTCCGCCGTCAGATCGTATTCCACAAACCTGTATCCGTTGGCACTGTCGCAGAAATACAGCTTCCCCTCCTGCCAGTATACATTGTCGTAAACCGCTACCGGCTCACCGCCTTCCAGAAGCAGCGTTTTTTCGCCGTCCGCAAGGGTGTACAGATCCCCGTCCTCACAGAAATACAGGGTTCCCCCGTCATCTGCCGCGTACCGGTACCACCATGTGATCCCGGACGGTGCCGCCGGCCAGTACCGGTTGTATCCGTTGTGATACACATACGGTTCGATCCGTGCACAGCCGGTCAGCAGGAGCAGCAGGGAAAAAAGCAGAACCATCCGTTTTTTCATAGGCATCCCAAAGATCTTGTCAGCAGCAGCCTCCGAAAATCACAGCATCCACTTCTGCCAGCGAATCAAACAGCAGATCCGGCTTGTCTTCATCCGCTGCCGCCTCCACATCCGCTTCCTTTGTCTCCCCGGTCAGCACCAGACAGGAGAGAATTCCGTGCCGTCTGCCGGTGGCGATATCCGTGTACAGCCGGTCACCGAAAATGCACATCTCACTCCGGTCAAGACCGGTGATCTCTTCGATCATGTCCACGGTTTCCGGATAGGGCTTGCCGAAGTACACCGGCTCCACTCCGGTAGACGCCGTTACAAACGCCGCAATGGCACCGCTGTCGGGAATAAAGCCCGTTTCCGTGGGGCAGTTGTAGTCCGGATGGGTGGACAGATATTCCGCACCGTACCGCACAAAGTCACAGGTCACGGTCATTTTTTCATAATCCAGCGTGGTGTCAAAACTGGTGACAACAATATCCGCCTTCTCCCCGGTAGGTCTGCCGCTACGGTCACACACCAGCTCCACACCGCCCTCGGTCATCTGATCCCAAAGTTCCGGTGTGCCCAGCAGATATACCTTCTTTCCGGCTCTCTTCCGGGCCAGGAAAGCCGTGGTCACGTTCCCGGAAGTGCAGATCTCCTCCGCCGTGGGTTCGTATCCCAATCTTGTCAGCTTGTCCAGATAGAATTTCGGATTGTGGGAAGCGTTGTTGGTAAAGAACATCACTTTATTCCCGGCTGCCCGGAGCTTTTTGATAAAATCAATGGCAAAGGGGAACGGCTGTCCCCCCAGATAGATGGTGCCGTCCATATCAAAAATATACAGCTTTTTTCCGGCCATTCTGCCGCCGGCATCGGTATTCTTTGTCATATACTCCTCCCGCAGAACCGGCTCTGCCCTCTGGTGTTTTCCCCAGTGGATTTGTACCGGGTCTTGCTTTTTCATATCGTTTGTGGTATACTAAGAAAAACTCGGTTTTTCTCGAAAGGTTACATATAGTTATGGCAACAGGTATCGTCATCGGTATCGACGTCGGCGGGAGCACCACCAAAATCGTCGGCTTCGGTCAGAAAAACGGAACATGGGAACTGATCGCCCCACTGTTCGTCAAGGCAACCGACCCCATCACCTCCATCTACGGTGCATTCGGCAAGTTCCTGGTCTCCAACGACCTGAACCTGTCCGACATCGAAAAGGTCATGATCACCGGTGTGGGTTCCACCTATATCACAAAGCCCATCTACGACCTGCCCTTTGAACGGATCGAAGAATTCCGCTCCAACGGTCTGGGCGGTCTGTATCTGTCCGGGCTTGACAAAGCCATTATCACAAGCTGCGGCACCGGTACAGCACTGGTCTACGCCACCCGTGATACCGAACCCCAGTATCTGGGCGGTACAGGGGTAGGCGGCGGTACCCTCATGGGTCTGTCCAAAAAAATGCTGGGACTGGAAAACATCCAGCACATCGAAAAGATGGCGGAAAACGGGTTCCTGTCCAACATTGACCTGAAAATCAAGGATATTTCCCGCAATGACATCGTTCCCGGCTTCGGTGACACCATGACCGCCTCCAACTTCGGCAAGCTCAGTGACATGGCTACCAAGAACGACATCGCCAAGGGTCTGCTCAATATGGTTTTTGAAACCATCGGCATGATGTCCATTTTCGCCGCCCGGAACTATAATATCAAGGATGTGGTTCTCACCGGCAATCTATCCAGCGTTGCCTATGCGGCAGAAGTGTTCGACACCCTGAACAAAATGTTCGATATGCGCTTCCAGATCCCGGAAAACTCCCGCTTTGGTACTGTGATCGGCGCAGCACTGGCAGGCACGGGTATGCCCCGGTAAATGCGGTTCACAGGTAAGAATCAGGTGCAAAACGATCCCCCGCAGGGTAAGATCGGTCTGCACCTTTTTTCATGGTTATTCACCCTGTCCGGGGGCTTTGATCTGACAATCTGCGGAAAGCATGGCACCGTACTGCGCCCACAACTTCAGCCAGACCGCATCCGCATACCCTGCCGGCACCAGGATTCCCAGACGGATATCACTGACCGACAGTGCCGCTGCGGGACAGTCCTCCAGCAGGGCATAGATCTGCGGAGCAAGGCTGTGCAGCCCGATTCCGTCGAAGAGGATCCGGCTGTATCCCCATTCCGCCGCAGGCCGCAGGGGCGCATAGATCTGTCTGGCTTCCGGCAGATCCTCCGCTGCTACTGCCGCTGTCCCCTCTGCGCCGTGCCAGACACACATCTCACCGAAAGGGATAAAGCACTCCTTCCCCTCCGTGCGGAAGCGGAGCAGTACCAGATTGTCCCGTCTGGTTATGGCTTCTAATATAAACTGCATTTTTTCATTTCCCGGCTCACCGGACCGCCTCCCCTGTCAGTATATGCAGGCGGACTGCCCCGTGCCGGGAATTTTCCTTTGCTGAACTGATTTAATCGAGGATCCGGATCACGGAAACAGGCTTCACACCGAGCTTGTCCCAGAGCTGTTCCAGTGCCTTTTTGCCCATTTTACCGACCACAAACTCTTTTTCATCGAGCTTTTTCACCGTATCCGCCAGAGAAGCAAGCACCTCTTCGTCTACAGTATCCGCAAAACGAACATAATAATCGAACCAGATCTCATCAAAATCTATAACACCTTCGCTGGTCACGGTAAATACAGGCCGTTTTTCCTTCATGGCAGCACCGGACAGCACCGCACATACATCTGCTGCAACAGCGGAAGCGGTGGGGAATCTGCCCGCACCTCTGCCGTAATACAGTACATCCCCCAGAAGCGGTGTGGTAACAGCAATACCGTTGTACACATCGTCAATATGGGAAAGCTGGCAGGCATCCGGCACGATACGAGGTGCCACAAACAGAGCCGCTTCCTTATCGGAAATCCGTGCGGAACCGATGAGCTTCACAGCCCCGCCGCACTTTTTCGCACCTGCCATATCTTCGGCAGTAATGGTACGCATGGTTTCCGCATATACCTTTTCAGCGGGAATCAGCTTACCGGATGCCAGTGCAGTCAGGATGATGATCTTTCTCTGGGCGTCAATACCGTCCACATCGGCAGAAGGATCTCTTTCCGCATACCCCAGCTTCTGGGCATCCGCCAGAACCTCGGCATAGTCACTGCCTTCGTCCCGCATCCGGGTCAGAATATAGTTGGTGGTACCGTTGAGGATCCCGTCAATCCGACAGATATTGTCGCCGGCAAGGGAAGTCAGCATACTGCGGATCACAGGGATCCCGCCGCCCACGCTGGCTTCAAAGAGATAGTTCACCCCATGTTCCGCGGCACAGGCAAGCATACGATCCCCGAAGTTTGCCACCACTTCCTTGTTGGAAGTCACAACACTCTTTCCGGCAGACAGCAGCTGCATGGTGTATTCCAGTGCAGGATGGGAACCGCCCATGGTTTCACAGACCAGGGCTACATCCGGGTCATTCACAATGGGATCAATGGTATGCACCACCCTGTCCCCCCAGGGAGAATCCGGGAAATCCCGCAGATCCAGAATGTACTTCAGCTCCACTGTATCGCCCACAGCCGCCGTAATGGCTGCATGATTTTCCTCCAGTACAGCAGCAATCCCGCCGCCGACCACACCAAAACCGATAATGGCAATATACTTCATATCCTCAAACCTCAATTCAGGTATTTTTTCTCATTCGTTTTCCGGTACTGCCGCTTCTGCTTCGTCATACAGCCCCATACCGGCAAATCCGATGCCGCACAGCTCCTTCAGCCTCTGCCTGTCCCCGGAAAGCCACAGATACCCGAACAGGGCTTCCAGTCCCGTAGCTCTGCGGTATTCCGACATACTGCAGCTTTTCGGCGGCATATTGTGCACGCAGTTCCGTCCTCTGTGATAAATATCGTTTTCCTTTTCCGTAAAACAGGGCAGGATCTTTTCCAGCACCCGGCACTGGGCAGAAGCCGTTACATACTGCAGAGACGCCACGCTGGGCTTCTGTACCCCCGCCAGCACCAGTGCCGTACGCACTTCGATCTCATAAACCGCATCGCCCAGATAGGCAAGTGCCGCCGCCGGCATCTGAAAAGGATCTTTTCCTTCCATCATTGCATCCATCATTCTGTTCTTCTCCGCGTCATTCATTGTACCGTCCGGAAACGGCCCACCGCGCTCCGAAGACAAAAACCGGAAATGCACGGATACGGAAATAGTATACCACACTTTTTTCCGTTTGTACATCCCCGGTTTGCCGAAAATGATGATTTTATGCTAATTTTTTCCGCTTTCCGCAGAGAAAGGCACCCTCTTTTCCGGAGAAATCCCCCTCACCGCTTACAACAGAGCCCGGAAATACCGCATCCGGATCTTCTGACGCCAGCTCAGACCGGCGTAAGCACCCTTGGTCAGGTCTTCCATGTACTTGCCCAGAGTGTTCAGATCCTGCCAGGACAGGGTTCCGCCGAACTCTTCCCGCTCGATGATTTCCATGATCCGGCTCAGTTCACAGGAGGACAGAGAACCGAATTCCTCCGACAGTCTTTCCGCATATTCCATAGGCTGTTCACCCAGCTCATTGGGTCTTCCCAGCCCTCTGAATACCGCAAAGATACAGTCGATGATGGCTCGGGAAGTCTTGTGGATATCCACTCTTCCCGCCACATAGTCATGCCGGTCTTCCGTCATCCGGATCAGCTTTTCACGCTTGTCCGCCGCCCGTTCCGCACGCTTCTTCAGAACCCAGGAAACCAGAGAGAACAGTCCCAGAATGCCCACAGCCACAGCAATGCAGATGAGGATTTCTCTGGTGTAGTCCTCTTCTTCTTCTTCCAGCTCTTCCTCTTCGGTTTCGTACGAATCGGAGCCGCCGGTGTATCCGCCGACATTCGAGGAAGTGGAACCGGAGGTGGATTCGGAATAGTCTTCGTCGTAGATGGCTTCACAGAAGGAAGGAGTGGTTTCGTACTGGATCCAGCCCATATCGGGATAATATACTTCCACCCAGGCATGGGCATCGCTGTCCCGCACCGCCGCACGATACCGGGCTACGGCATCAGCCGCATAGGTTCTGGTAAAGCCGTCGGCAATGTACCCTTCGGTATACCGTACCGCAAAACCAAGCTCTCTGAGCAGCCCCACGGCAGAGGTGGCAAAGTGTACGCAGTACCCTTCCTTCACTTCAAACAGGAAGGATTCCAGACTGCTGTCCCATGCCAGATCGGGAATCTCGGTAACAACACCCTCCTCGTCCACCACGGTAGTGGTAGGCACTTCGGGTTCCAGCGTATAGGTGTAGTTGTCTCTGAGGTAATCGATCACTGCCATAATGGCATTGTGTCTGGGCACCTCTGCGCCGGTAGCCGCATCACGGAACCAGCTGTCGCCGATCTCCGGCACGGTGATGATGTATTCTTCCTCGGTTTCGGAATCCACCTTGGTGACTTCCACAGTGCTTCTTTCCACCATGGTAATCCCGGCATCCGCCAGAATCTGATCCGCAAGTTCGGCAATGGCTTCACTGCCGAAAGTACCGGTGTAGGTTTCCATGGCATAGTTCCGGTATGCCAGTTCTTTTTCATGGGCACGGAGGAAGGCTTTCTGTTCCGCTTCTTCCATGGACAGATACCGGTACATCAGACTGTCACCGTCCCAGCGATAGTTCAGTTCGCTCTTTGCCCAGGATTCATAGTCCGTAATCATAGCGGACCAGTCGGCATAGTATTCTTCCCCGTTGGTCACTACATAGGCAAATCCGTCTTCCGCACTCAGGGGGATACCCTGTTCTGCGGCAGTCTCCACAGTACGAATTTCTTCCGCCAGTTCCACTGCACGGTTGTAGTAATCAATGGATTTTTCCATATTCTCACCCACAGCCGGATCTTTCATGACCGGAATGAAGGCAGAGACGGAATATCCGTCATCTATCCCGAAGAAACGTGAGGAATAGATACCATCATAATAGGCGGAATACTTCAGCTTTACAGGCTCGATGCTGCCGTATTCCATAATCTTGAGGTTGGTATTCATGACAGCCGGTACAAACAGCAGCTTGCTGGAACCCGCCGCCCGGCGCAGGTTCACCTGGAACACACGGAACCCATAGGCATCCAGATTCCGGTACTGGTCAAACCGGGTCACATCCACAGACTTGGGATATACATATCCGTTGAAAGCAGTGCTGATGCTGTCCGGGGTATAGGTACTGCCAAAACGGCTTCTGTATTCCAGCACCTGTTCCGCATCCGCAGATGTCCATGAGTCGGTTTCCATATCATAGTTCATCCCCATCCAGCTGCGCAGATATACGGGAGCCGCATATCCCGCATCCGCCGTGAAGATCCGCTGACCGGTAAACTGAGGAGAATCAAAGCTCACCGTTCTGGGATTCAGTTCGGACACGCCGCCGTACAGCGACAGGGAGTTCAGGTCAACATCGTCCCCCATCAGATACGCCGTCACATACATACGGGCGATCTGCATCCGGTTGTTGATGGCATCAATGATAGGAAAGTTTTCTTCAATAGCCGTCAGCGGGAGCCAGATGACAAGGAACGCCGCCACAATGGCCATAGTTCCCACAAAACCGCCGCCGGCGATCTTTTTGTTGCCTTCCAGCCGCTTTTTCCGTGCTTCCGACAGCTTCTCCAGCCACAGAGTCTTCTTCGCTGTCCAGGTCTCCGCCTTCTTCACACGGTCTGCCGCTTTTCTTTCCGCCTGAGCCGCCTTATCCTTTACGACTGCTTTTTTCTGGGCAGCCGCTGCGGTTCGGGCATCCTTTCTGGCTTTCTTTGCCGCCAGTTTCGCCGCTTTTGCTTCTGCCTTCCGGTTCTTTTCTGCCGCCGCAGAAGCCAGTTTTTCATTCTTTTTCCGTTCCGTTTCGGCTTTCTTTACCTTTTTCCGGGCTGCAGCCGCTTCTTTGGCACTGCCGCCATCCCGGATCACGGTCAGATATGCCAGCCGCAGGCGGGTCTTATACTGTTTTTTCTGTTCTTTCACTGCCAGCTTTGCAGCTTTTTTGTCTGCCTTCCGCTTGGCACGCGCCGCCGCTCTTGCCTTCTGTTTTTCCGTACCGATAGCATACCGGCGGTCGTACAGATACAGACAGAGCATACCGCACAGGGAGGTCAGCACCCAGGCAAAGCCCTTGTTGGTAGCGGTGATATTGAACATGAACACCGGCACCATCTCGGACACCAGCAGAATGGTAACAAGAACCGGTCTCACCCGCCGCAGCAGAGCGATGGCAAACAGCACACCGTATACCGCCATGATCAGCAGAACACCGTGCTTTACCATCTCTTCCGTCCAGCCGGCAAACTGATATACCCCTTCATAACAGTATTTCACATAAGCCGTATACCCGATCTCCGCCAGATTCTGCAGTGCCACATCCGCTGTCATCCGGATGGATTCAAACATAAACCGGAAGGGCAGTACGAACCTGCAGAAATACAGGAATCCGCCGGCAGCCCCGGCAATGGGAAGCAGAGTCAGGGTCAGCCGGTTCCAGGCACAGGCTGAGAAAAACAGAGCCAGCAGGGCAGCAGCCAGCAGAAGGAATGTGGTTTCCAGCGTGACCTCCGAGGTGGGGCGTTTATTGGTCAGCTCCACCAGCCGCAGGGCATCGCAGAGAAACAGCATCGTTCCGTAAATGGCGGAAAACAGTACAAACGCTCTGGTAAGCCAGCCCACCAGACACATCATACCGCTCATGTCCGATGCGGGGGAAACCGACATGGAACGTCCGATCACCCTGCGGTCTTCTTTCCGCAGAGCCGTCAGCCGTTCCTCCACTTTCCGGGACAACGGTACTTCCGTTTTCTTCCGCCCGGAAAAGAGACGCAGTTTCGGTAAACTTGGACTCCATCGTATATTCATAGGATACTTCCTTAAATGTTAGATTTTAAGTAACCGATGATTAACTATATCATGCAATCGAAAACATCATGCAATCGAAAACCGGCTACGGCGGGAGCAGCCGGGATTCCATTATGGAACCCGTGGAACCTGCGAGCTCGCTCCACTATTTCTCATGTCTTGGATATACAATATCCAGAAGCACATGGAATTGCAGATACTATATCCAGTGAAAAACTTGTTTAAAGTTTTTTGCCAGGCTTTTTTTCAAAAAAGCCGCGTTCCCCTTTCACAAACAGTTTAGTTAATCATCATTGACTTAACCGTTATGTACTTCCTTCAGTACCGTACCGGTTTCGTCCGTTTCCGGTGCCAGTTCCGTCAGATCCACACCGTCCTTTGCCAGCTGGATCCGGCTCATGGCAACGTATTCCCGGCGGAGAGCAATGCTTTCATACCGGTCTTCCGGATTGAACAGAAGCACTTCCGCCAGACAGCCGCTGCCCGCACCGCCGAACAGACTGGGGATCGCCCCATACTGCCCCAGAGACACAGGATCCAGATGGGAACTGCAGATCCGGATGGTCACATTCAGGGATTCCGTGATCAGCGGCAGCATTTTTTCCATAGTCTGGTGCTCGTCGCAGGGAGGGGTTGTGGCAAAGGTTTCATACAGTGCCGTAAAGTCTTCCGGACAGGTGAGCACTGCCGCGGCAATCCCGTCATCCATCCGGGAATCCGTCCAGATCAGCGTCACTTCATTGCCCAGCCGCAGTTCGTTTTCCACCACGGCAATGGCCATTTCCGCCACACCATCGGCACAGTATTCATTCATGTCGTCCCGGTATTTTGCCTGAATCCGGCCGCCCATGGCAAGAGACGCCCGTTCTTCCTCGACAGACACCTGGGGCTTCTGTTCCTTTTTGCCGGAGAGCGCTTCTTCCAGCTTCAGAACCTGCTTCGCCGCATTTTCTCTGCGCTTTTCGTCCAGCTTGTCCCGCAGGATCCCGGTTGCCGTAGGTTCCGCAGTCCCTGAGATCAGCTCATCGATCATAGCCGCGTCCGCATCCCCCACAGCCGTTCTGCCTTTGCGTTTTTTGCTCTTTTTTTCCTTATCCGGCATCGTGAAATCCAGTTTTGCCGGTTCTTTTTCCTTCTTTTCGGTTTTCTTTGCTTCCTTTTCCTCTTCCGGTGCAAACACTTCCGGCGGGATGGCTCTGGAGAAATCACAGAGGACATACACCTGACGGGAAGTATTGGTATTGAATTCCTTGACCATCAGCGTGTTCGGCGTCTTGGAGGAAAGCTTCCAGTGGATCGCCTTCAGAGCATCTCCGGGCACATATTCCCGGATGTTGCCGATTTCCGCCTTTTCGGTAGAAAACAGCAGAGCCGCATGGTCGTTGGGAATATCAGTGGCGGAGGTCTTCGTTTTCCGCTGTGCACTCAGTCTGCGGGGCATCACCAGAATGTTGGTGTAGATATCCACCGGCAGATACATACTGAAAATATGCAGAAAGTCAGCAATGTAGATACATTCCATCCCCACTTCGTATGTGCCTCTGTAAGGGAACAGAGTCTCTTCCTTCAGCGTACAGCTGCCCAGCGAGATCAGGGAAACCTTCATAACCCGGCTTTCGCAGCGGATCCCGTCGTCCTGGGGCATCTGCAGAATCGCTTCCACAAAGGGGAACACCAGCGGCGTAGGATTGATCACCCGCATTTCATAAGGAACCGGGGTCATTTTCTCCACTCTTGTCTGATCCGCCTGCACAAAGACCTGAATCGTCAGCCGCCCGATCAGCACATACAGAAAGGATACCGGCAGATACAGGAACAGAAACCAGAAAAGCAGAGAGGAAGCGGGTGAACGGAGTGCCTGGGTAAACACAACGGCAAACACCAGAAGCAGTCCGTACAGCACAGCCCCTTTATGCAGCCGGAGAAAAGGCCGGCGCTTGCTTGTTTCTTTCATGCCGCGTGCCCTTTCTTACTGTTCGTCCTTCTTTTTCCGTTCCGTATACCGTTCGCCGTGGAAAGGCACCTCGGTACCTCTGAGCAGCTCGGCCAGAACCCCCTCGGGCGTTTCTCTGTTCAGTCTTGCTTCCTGGCTCAGTACAATACGGTGGGCAATACCGGGAGCGAATACGAAAGCTACATCTTCCGGCTTCACATAGTCCCGTTCCTTGAGGAAAGCATAGGCCTGTGCCAGCTTCATGATCAGCAGGGATGCACGGGGGGAAGCACCCAGAGACAGCTTTCTGGATTTTCTGGTAGCATGGGTCAGGCTGACAATGTATTCCGCAATCTCAGGCGCCACGGTCACGTTCTGCACCATGGCACGGAGCATACGGATGGTTTCCATATCGGTCACCGGACGTACCTTTTCCAGAGGATTGGCGGTACGTCTGTCGGAGATGATCTGTACTTCTTCCTGCAGGGTGGGATAGCCCATGGACAGCTTCAGGGCAAAACGGTCCAGCTGTGCTTCCGGCAGAGGATAGGTACCAACGTAACCCGTGGGGTTCTGGGTAGCAATAACCATGAACGGATCCGGTACGGGATAGGTCACACCGTCCACCGTTACCTTGGCTTCTTCCATGGCTTCCAGCAGTGCAGACTGGGTCTTGGGGGAAGCACGGTTGATTTCATCCGCCAGCAGTACGTTGGTCATAACCAGACCTTCATTGAACTCAAACTGTTCCTTCTGTCTGTTATATACATTAAAACCGGTAATGTCGGACGCCATTACGTCAGGGGTGAACTGTGCTCTGTTGAAATCCAGCCCTGCGGCTTTGGCCAGTGCAGCAGCCAGGGTGGTTTTGCCGGTACCGGGTACGTCTTCGATCAGCACATGACCGCCGGACAGCATGGATGTCACCAGCAGCACGATCTCGTTGTGCTTACCGATAACAACCTTTTCCACTTCGGCAATCAGTGCCTTGGCTCTCTGGGAAAGTGCGGATACTTCCGGATTCACCTGTTCTTTCATTTCACGGATTTCTTCTGCCATACGTTTCCGGACTGCTTCTGTCGGAGAAATGCAGCCCATCCTCCTTTTGCAATTTTTTGTTATATTGAATAAATTATACCGATTACAGGATCGCTGTTCTATATCTATCATACCATACAGGGCAGATAAATACAACAGTCATTTTTTATTTTTGAAAGGTTTCGGAAATTCTTACAAAAATTTTTTCTCATTTCTTGTTGTATTGCCCAAAGGTTTGTGCTATACTTATGATAGGAAAGGTTGTTTCCGGTCGTATATGCCGGAATCCTGGCAGATTCTGCCTTTTTAACCTTTCGGAAACGCTCCGTCCCCTCTGTTTCCGGGCAGTGTCCGCAGACGGAGAGAAGACAGAAAGGCAAGTAAAAACGGATGATTTATGATGTATTGATTATCGGCGCCGGGGTCACCGGGGTAATGACCGCCCGGTACCTTTCCGGCAAAACCTGTTCTGTAGCCGTATGTGAAGCCGGTTGTGATGTTGCCATGGGTGCCACCCGTGCCAACTCCGCCATCGTGCACGCCGGGTATGACTGCAAGCCCGGTACCCTGAAAGCACGCCTCAATGTACGGGGCAACAAGCTCATGAAGGAGATCGCCAAAGAGCTTGGCGTGGACTGCAAAGCTGTCGGTTCCCATGTAGTCGGTTTCGGGGAAGAGGATGCAAAGCACCTGAAGGAACTGTACGAAAAAGGGCTTGCCAACGGCGTACCGGATCTGCGCATCATCGGTCAGGATGAGCTGCGTGCCCTGGAACCGAATATTTCCGCCGAGGCATCCATGTCTCTCTGGGCTCCCTCCGCCGCCATCACCTGCCCCTACGGGCTCACCATCGCCGCCGCAGAATGCGCTGCCACCAACGGCGTGGATTTCTATCTGAACTTCAAAGTGACCGATTCTTCCAGAGCCGGTGACATTTACTATATTTCAAGCGGCGAAAATACCATTGCCGCCCGGTATGTGGTCAACTGCGCCGGTGTCCATTCCGCAGAAGTAGCGGAAATTCTCGGGGAACTGGATTTCCCCATCCGGATCCAGCCCCGCCGCGGCGAATACATCGTGCTGGACAAAACCTGCGGCAGCATGGCAAAGTCCACCCTGTTTGTAGTTCCTTCCAGCAAAGGGAAAGGGATCCTGGTCAGCCCCACCATCGACGGAAACCTGCTCATCGGTCCCAACGCCTACGCCATCGATGATCCGGACGACACCAATACCACAACACCCGGTCTGCAGGAGATCACAGACGGTGCCCTGCGGCTTATGCCCTCCGTGGATATCCGCAACGCCATCACCTCCTTCTCCGGCGTCCGTCCCACCCCCAACATCTACGATTTCTACATCAAAAACTCCGAGCAGCTGCCGGGTGTTGTCCATGCGGTAGGCGTGGAATCCCCCGGATTTGCCTCCGGTCCTGCCACAGCCGAATACATCGCCGAGCTGCTGGCTGATGCAGGTCTGCAGTACACGGACAGAGATGACTTTATTCCCACCAGAAGAAAAGACGGCAACCCGAAGCTGTTCCGGGATATGACCGACGAAGAAAAGAACGAAGCCATCCGGAAAAATCCCGCTTACGGGAAGATCATCTGCCGGTGCGAAACGGTCACCGAGGGTGATATTCTGGATGCACTGAACTCCCCCATCCCCGCCGTGACCCTGGATATGCAGAAGAGCCGGAACCGGAGCGGTATGGGTCGGTGTCAGGGCGGCTTCTGTTCTCCCCGTGTGGTTTCCATCATTGCAGAACATGAAAATTACGGTCTGGAAAACGTCACCAAAAGAGGCGGCGGATCCTGGCTGATCGTACCCAAGAACAAAAAGGAAGGAGACGCAGAATGATGCATAAGAAGCTCATCGTCATCGGCGGCGGTCCCGCAGGTCTTGCGGCAGCCGTATCCGCCGTGGAAAACGGTCTCTCTCCCGAGGACATCTGTATTCTGGAACGGGACAGCGAACCCGGCGGAATTCTGAACCAGTGCATTCATGCAGGGTTCGGTCTCCATCGGTTCGGGGAAGAGCTGACCGGTCCCGAATATGCGGGCAGATACATCGAAATGGCTAAAGCCGCCGGGCTGAACATCACGGTCAACGCCATGGTGCTCTCCCTGACGGAGGATAAAAAAGTCACCTATGTTTCTCCCGAAACCGGTTATGTAACCTGCTCTGCCGATGCCGTGATCCTGGCTATGGGCTGCCGCGAACGGACAAGAGGGGCACTGAACATCCCCGGTTCCCGTCCCGCAGGCATCTTCACCGCCGGTACCGCCCAGAGATATGTCAATATGGAAGGCTATATGCCCGGCAAACGGGTGGTCATCCTGGGTTCCGGCGACATCGGTCTGATCATGGCACGCCGTATGACCCTGGAAGGCGCAAAGGTTCTGTGTGTCTGCGAACTGATGCCCTACTCCGGGGGTCTTGCAAGAAATATCGTCCAGTGTCTGGAAGACTTTGATATCCCGCTGTATCTTTCCCACACCGTTACTGCCATCGGCGGCAAGGATCGTGTAGAATCCGTCACCGTGGCACAGGTGGACGAAAACCGGAAACCCATCCCCGGCACAGAAATAACATACGACTGTGACACCCTTCTGCTCTCAGTGGGTCTGATCCCCGAAAACGAACTGACCAGAGGTGCCGGCATTCCCATTGACCGGATGACAAACGGTGCTTTCGTCAACCAGAACCGGGAAACCGAAACGGAAGGCATCTACGCCTGCGGTAATGTGCTCCACGTACACGATCTGGTAGACTTCGTTTCCGAAGAAGCCGCCATTGCCGGTCGTGCCGCTGCTGAACGTATTCTCGGCAAAACCGCACCTTCCGCACACGCTGTGGCTGTGAAAACCGGCTTCGGTGTGCGCTACACCGTACCGGAACGGATCGACATCCCGGCAGACCCTTCCGAAGAGGTGCGTCTGTTCTTCCGGGTAACGGATATCTACAAAAAAGTCCGCCTGACCGTTACGGATGACGCAGGAAATGTGCTGGTCAGAAAAGCAAAATCGGCAGTAGCTCCCGGCGAGATGGAATCCCTCTCCCTGTCCGCAGAAATCCTGAAGAACCTTGCCGATGCAGAATGCGCATCCATCACCGTTGCACTGGAGGTACTATAACATGGAAACAAGAGAACTGACCTGTGTTGTCTGCCCCGCCGGATGCAAAATCACCGTCACGCTGGAGGATGGAAAAATCACCGATATCACCGGGCAGACCTGCCCCCGCGGGAAGACCTATGCCCAGAATGAAGTGACCCATCCCGTGCGTACCCTGACCACCACTGTTCTGATGGACAATGCGGCAGGCGGTGCGAAAACGCTGCCCGTGAAGACAAACAAGCCTCTGTCCAAGGGTCTGCTGTTTGCCGCCATGGAAGAGCTTGCCGGATATACTGTAACCGCCCCCGTTGCCGTCGGCGATGTTCTGGTGAAGGATTTCATGGAACCCGGTATAGATCTGGTTGCCTGCAAGACTGTAAAATAAGCCAAAACGAGAGTAGCAGGATTTTTCCGTCCTGTATCTCTCGTTTTTTGTATATCCATCTGTAATCAGGAGGTATCCTCATGAAACATATCGGACACGAAGTGCTGTTTCTGCCTGCCGGAGAAGGAAATCCCCGCAACGGTGAAAGCACCATGATCCGCCTGAAAAACAGCAGTATCCTCTTTGCCTATACCCAGTACTACGGCGAAAGCTGGGATGACCACGCCATTGCCCGTCTGGCTGCCTGTATATCCGAAGACGAGGGCGAAACCTGGAGTGCGCCCTTTGCCATCATCGAAAAGGATGAGGGTGCCCAGAACATCATGTCTCCCAGCCTTGTCCGGATGCCGGGCGGAGATCTGGGCATCATCTACCTGCGTAAGGAAAAAATGCCGGACAACGGCGTGACCTGTATGCCTGTTTTCCGCCGCTCCTCGGACGAAGGAAAAACATGGAGCGAAATGCAGCCCTGCGCCATTCCGGAAGGTTATTACTGCGGCATTAACGACGGTGCCGTGTGCCTGAAAAACGGACGGATCGTTTACCCGCTGTCCTACCACGGGATCCGGTACAACGCCTTCGGCAACTGCACCTTGGAACTAAAACCCCATCCGGCGGATGTACGTTTTGTGGTTTCCGATGATGACGGAGCAAGCTGGCAGCTTCTTCCGGCGGTGCTGTCCACGCCCTACACCGATATGGTGGGACTGGCGGAACCCGGCGTATACGAACATGAAGACGGTACCCTCTGGTGCTGGTTCCGTACCGGCTACGGATTCCAGTATCATTCCCACTCAGCCGACGGCGGTATCACCTGGGATCCGGTGGAGCCAAACTTCTGCTTTACCTCCCCGGACGCCCCCATGCGTGTGAAAAAAGTGGGAGACAAAACGGCAGCCGTATTCAATCCCCAGCCGTACAACTGTCTGCGGACGGATACCGAAGTCTGGTCCAGCCCCAAACGAACCCCCATCGTCTGCGCCATCAGCGAAAACGACGGTCACTCCTTCGCCGACCGGGGCATCACTTCCGTCAACGGCGGTCTGCGGCAGTTTACGGCAAACACATACCTGCTGGAAACCGACCTGACCAACAGCTACTGCTACCCCTCCATTCAGGAGGTCTCCGATGGTTTTCTGGTTTCCTATTACCACAGCAACAACACCCCCGCCTGCCTGAACAGCTCCAAGATCGTGAAGATCCTCTGGGATGAGCTGTAAAGATATCTCCTTCAGCCTGAAAAAACCGCCGTTTCCCTTCTCTTGACATCCCCTCACCAGTATGTTATAATACGAAAAACAGCAGCCACACTGCTTTTCGGGAGGTTCCTATGGTAAATAAAGTCCGAATCAGTCTGCTGGGCTATCCCCCGCCGTCTGCTGCTTTCGGCGGAGATTACGAAGCCCACGTTTCCCAGATGCAGCATTATCTGAACGCCCAGCTCCGGGATGTTCTGCCCGACCGCCCCGACCTGATCGTGGTTCCGGAAGCCTGCGACCGCTATCCTGCCTTCACCATGGATCAGCGCAAGGAATACTACCGTGTCCGCGGCGACCGTATCCGGGATTTCTACAGTGACATTGCCCGGAAGCACCACTGCTATATCGCCTATTCCGCCTGCCGCTATCTGCCGGAGGAAAGCGTGAATCCCTTCCGCAACTGCACCCAGATCATTGACCGTGACGGTAAGGTGGTGGGTGTATACAACAAAAATCATCTGGTTCCCTCGGAACTGGACAGCGGCGAGATTGCCTACGGTACCGAAGCCCCGGTGTTCGAACTGGATTTCGGCAGAGTAGGCTGCGCCATCTGCTTCGATCTCAACTACATGGAACTGATGCGCCGCTATGCCGAACAGAAGCCCCAGCTGATCCTGTTCTCCTCCATGTACCACGGCGGCATGGTACAGCAGGAATGGGCGTACAACTGCCGTGCCTATTTCGCAGGTGCTGTCTGCAATGACCAGTGCCGTGTGCTGAACCCCTTCGGGGAGGAACAGTTCACCTCCACCAACTACCAGCACTACATCACCGGCACCGTCAATCTGGACTATATGCTGGCACACATCGACCACAACCGTGCGGACGGGAAATTCCGTGCCGCCAAGGAAAAATACGGTGAAAACCTCATCATCCACGATCCGGGTCACATCGGTGCGGTCATGCTGACCTACGAAGGCACAGACAAAACGGTTTGGGACATCGTAAAGGAATTTGACATCGAACCGCTGGATGATTATTTCAACCGGTGCCGTGCCCACAGAGCTGCCGCCGTCTCCGCCGAAGACATTCCGTAAACACCCCTATATACAGAAAACCGGGTCATCCTTCTGGGACAGCCCGGTTTTTGTTCGCTTTACAGGTATTCAGTTTTCCCGCAGATATTCCGCCAGACAGGCATCCACATCGGCAAAATGCTTCGGTCGGATCCCCGCTTTTCTGTATTCCTCCAGATACCGGCAGAGCATACTGTCAAATGCCGCCGCATTCTTTCCGGTGTCTGTGGGATCGAATTCCGCCATCAGATCCGCCTCCCCGATCCGGACGGAACCTGCAATGTCATCCAGCATGAACTGGCAGGACACCATATTCATGAACGAGGAAAACAGATCGCCGTTTTCTCCCGCCGCCGCCATTTTATTGCGCCAGTTGGAATACATTTCTTCGTATGTGCCCGCCAGATTTTCACAGCAGGGTTCTTCTTTTTCCTGCGGAACAGTCAGATATTCCCGTACCGTTTTCAGAAACACCGTCAGTGCCCCCCGGATCTCTTCCGCCGATGCAGCACGGATCACCGTCATGATCAGCGCTTCCGCATCAAAGGGCAGAGCCAGTGCCGCCAGTTCTTCAAACGTCCGTTTGACACCTTTGTGAAAATACTGTCCATGCCAAAGCATCAGGGCATCCAGCAGTTCACTGATCACAGCCCCGGCGGCGGTACGCACACCGGAAAGAGTGTCTGTCAGATAGCATTCTGCAAACCACTTTTTGGCTTCTCCCAGATGTTCTTCCGCTTTTTCATACCGTGCATCGGAAGCCAGAATTTCCCGTGCCTTCTCCCGCAGTGCTTCCAGCCGCTTTTCCGCCGCCGGATCCTTTACATACACCAGAGGTGCGTCCATCAGCTTGGACAGATGTGCGTGACTGCACTGTGCATCTCCTTCCAGAGCTTCCCAGGTGGTGCAGTACATATCGTACCCGATACCCGTATCGTCCAGAATAAATCCGTCCGCCAGTGCTCTGCCCTTTTCATCATGGATCAGAATCAGAAGATCCAGATCGGATTTTACGTATGTATCCCCTGTGGCACACGACCCGTACAGCCCGATCAGTGCCAGAGAATCCGGACATACCCGCTCGGCTTTCCGGATAACGGCATCCATGATTTTCTGATGCACTTTGTTCATGTTATCCCTCCAGACCGGCAACCGCTTCCAGAATATCGCCGATGGCTTTTTCTACCTTGGCACGGTTGGAAGCCTCCTTGGAAGCATAGCTGAACGTAGACGCAACCACATTATCCTGCAGGAAGGTCTGCAGACCGGTAGTGCTGTTGAAAGCAAAGGAAATATCAAAGTTCCGGGAACCGAAGATGATGTCCAGCATTTCCCCGGATGCGGTGTCTCTTGCATTCCGCAGGGTCAGGGTATAGTCATAGTATGCCGGCATGATGGTGGAATGCGCATACATTTCATACGCTTCGGTCAGAAGTCCCACCCGTTTGGTATCCGTGCAGGTCTTGGGGATGGAGATGGCATCCGCATTGTTGTACTGGAAGGTGGAGTAGTATCCATCCTGTTCTGCGCTCAGCTTGGGGAAAGGCAGGATCCCGAAATCAGACTGCATATCGCCGCCCACCAGGGTTACAGTGGACAACGGCCCCATGAAGAAACCGATCTGGTCGGACATGAACAGTCCCCGGAATTCCGGCCATTTATCTTTATAGGTTCCCGCCAGATTGCAGTTCATGATGTGATTGCCGCTGTTCATGAACGCATGGATCTGCTCCATACCGTCCACCACATTGGCATTGCTCATATTGTACGTGTAGGAACCGTCTTCTTTGATATCGATCAGCTTTTCGCCGCCGCCCAGCAGCAGAGGCAGTACCACTTCATTCTGCAGACCGATACCGAATACGTCGGTCCCCCAGGTCATTTCGCCGTCCCCGTTGGTATCCTGCGCCATCTGCTGTCCGTATGCATTGAACAGTTCCAGTGTCCATTCGTTTTCCTTGACGGTTTCGTACAGATCCGGGATCCCGGCGTTGGCGGTCAGGGTTTTGTTGAACAGAACAACCCATGTACATTTCTTGGCGTTAAGCTGGCTGTCCCCAATGCCGTAATAGATCTTATCGCCGATGGAAATTCCTTCAATGGCAGTGGAATCCCACCATGCCTTGGAGAAGTCGATGTATTCGATCTCGGACATATTCAGCACGTAGCCCTGGATAACCAGCTGGCTCTGATTCTGGGTATGATCCTGGAACACATCAAAGGTGCTGTCACCGCTCTGGATCAGCTTTTTGGCAGTATTCAGCCGGTCCGTCACCTGCAGTTCCGCAACCTTCACGCCGAACCGGTCCATGATCGCCAGGTTTCTTTCAAACACGGCATCGTTGATCCGTTCCCCGTTCATTTCTTCCGTATATACATCCCATGTCTGCCATGTCACGGATTCACCGGTACGGTCACGGTACATGACCACATACTCGCTGCCTTCGTAATCCTTGCAGTCCACGGGCAGATCGTCCGCTTCCGCCGGATCCATGGTTTCTTCGGTTTCTTCTGCCGCTGCAGCAGTATCCCCAGCGGTGGTTTCGGTCCCTTCCGTACCTGCTTCTCCATTGCCGCAGCCCACAGCAGAAAGCATCAGTGCTGCCAGCAGCATAGCCAGTATCCGTTTTTTCATGTCTTTATCTCCTATAATTCGTCTTCCGCATCAAATATTGTGCAGAAGCAGTGTGATCTGTTGCTCTGTATCCGGAACCACGTCCAGTATAAAGTCTGCATACCGGGACTGCCGCACCATGGCTTCCGTATATGCAGCCGGAACATCATTTACCAGAAGTCCCGCACAGGCCGTACCCTCCGGCAGAAGCACATGGCCTTCCACCCGCCGGCAGGGAGCCCGCAGCACAAATTCCATACGATCCTGTGACAAACGGTATCCGTACTGTACCAGTGTAGCTGAAATTTCGTACCCGGTGTAGTATTCCATCTCCGTTCGGCCTGTCACAACCCAGCGGGGAGAGAAGCCCAGTACATCATACCGGACGCCCCTGTCTTCCAGACCCGCCAGCCCTTCTTCGATGGCACCCAGAATCTCCGCCGCCCCCCAGCCGACAGGACCGCCGTTCACATCCGCACCATCCGCCGGATCGTACATGAAGAATATCTTCCCGTCTTTCTGAGCAAGGTTCTGCAGGCGGCAGAGAATATCCCAGCCGTATGCTTCATACCCATGCCGGAACGCCGCCAGAGCCAGCTGTCCCGCTGCCACGGAGGAGATGGAACCATTGATATAGGTTCCCCCTTCATAACTGCCGAACATGGGATAGGGCGGATCCAGCGTAAACCATTCCGCAAACTTCCCGCCGTTCTCCCTGCGCCGGATGTATTCTTCCAGAATGGAGCAGGCCTGCTCATGGGTTGCCGCTCCCCGGTTGATGCTGTAGCATTCGGAAAGAGAGAGCATTTCCCGCTCGTCCATGCCCAGTCCGTCATGATTCAGATGAAGATTGTGCGTGAAGATCTTTCCGTTCCAGAGATACCGGACGATACTCTGCCGCAGGGTCTCTGCCCGGTCTTCCCACGACACCGCCTTTTCTTCCTCCCCGCAAATCCGCCGCATCCGGGCAAGGATACGCATGGCCGCATATACCCCGGTGTTGTCGCCGTAGAATACGGACATGGGAGAATCTTCATAGATCAACCTGGGTTTGCCGAAGTATTTCCCGTGGGTAAAATCGAACATATCCACGGAAAATTCCCGTTTTACCAGCCCCAGGGAAGGTTCCCACCGTTTTTCATGGGAGGTACAGTAGTCAATCCCCTTTTCCAACCGGGGCAGCATCCACCGGAGCCATTCTGTATCCCCGGTAGCCTGATATACCTGCCATACCCCTTCCACCATCAGAAACTCGATATCCGCTTCCATTTCGATCCGCCCCAGAGCCAGCCCGCCGGGGAAGAATTTCAGAAGTTCCGAATCCCGGTCGCTGCCGCAGATTTCCGAGCGGATATGTCCGTCCGTTTCCCTCTGGAGCATTTCATAGAAAAATCCCGTTTCCGTCTGGTGTTCGGCGATAAAGGTCAGATAGTCCTTCAGGGTAAATTCCCAGTGTTTGAAGGCTTTCAGTTCAAAAATGTAGTCCCGCAGCCATTTGGGATTGAGCCGGACAATCTTCCCATCCACAAATGCGGTAAACGTGTCAAATTCCACCTGCCGCTCCAGCAGGCGCATGAATCCGTCAAAGCTCAGGGTATCCGATTCTTTTCCCGTCCCCCGTCGATGTCCGAAGCCGGGTCTTTCGCACCGCTCCCCCGTGGTGGGAATATGTCCGTAGGATAAGCTATGAAGTGTCATACCGTTGTTCTCCTGCTGTGCTCCCCGGATCAGTCCTTGTGTTCGTCAAAGAATGCCTGCAGTTTTTCCACGTGTGCAATCTGAGCGGATTCGTTTTTGGCGGCCCATGAAGCCACATCCGTACCGGGTGTTCCCTTGGCAAACAGATCTTCAAACATGATGTTGTATGCGCTCTTGTATTCGCCGAACAGGTAAGTGAAGCTGATGATCACATTGTCATGGATCAGTTCCATCATAGCTGCATCGTCGGTCTGGTCGGCATAACGGCTCTTCATAGCGGTTTCATAATACGCCGGGAATACCTTTTTGTAACCTTCGGCGTTCAGCGCTTCGGTGATCAGACCGGTGGTATCCAGATGCGCCTGCGCTGTAATCGGAATAGCCAGAGGTCTGTCGGTAGAGCCGCCGTAGTAGCCGTCCTGCTGTTCATCCAGCTTGGGCATAGGCAGGATACCGTACACCACATCGCCGTAACTGAATTTGGTAATGGCATCGGAGAAGTTGGTATAAATGAACATGGCGTTCCCGCGGGTAAACACATCGTGGGAGTTGTAGTCCACGTCATCGTTCATGTACCCGCCGGTACCGAACATCAGGGCGTACATCTTTTCCGTCAGCTTCATCATTCTGTCCAGATCAAAGCTGTAGAACAGGTTGCCGTCCGCATCTCTCTGGTAAGGTTCCAGACGGAAGGGTTCCATAACCGCATAGAAGTGGTCCCAGGAAATGTAGCCGAACTTGTCGTCCAGATCCTTCACCCCGTTGCCGTTGGTGTCCACATATCCCTGATCCACCAGAACCTGCATGGAATCCAGCGTCCAGGTGCCTTCGTATACCTGTCCGTAGGGGAATTCCAGCCCCATATCCGTCATCATTTCCTTGTTGAAGAACATAACACGGGTGGAGGCAAGGTTATTGTAGGAAATGTTGTTGAACATCATGTACATCTGTCCGGCAACGGTCATGGATTCGGTAGTCGCAACCGGCCACCAGGGCTTGTCGAAGTTCAGATGAGGCACATCGTACAGATTATAGAACATCCCCAACATAGATGCCTGCGCCATACTGATGTCGTGTCCCTGCGCCACATCAAAAGCATCGTCCCCTGCCAGAATGCTCTTTTTGATGGCTTCCGTATTGTCATCTTCCACAGCCAGCTCGGACTGCGTGATATCCGCATTGAACCGTTCTTCCACCGCAATCAGCTTGTTGTACACCGCATCGTTGATGATCTCCCCGTTCAGCTCCTCCACCCAGGTCTGCGCCACCCGTTCCGCCTCCCCGTTGATGCACATCACGTAGTTATAGCCTTCCAAATCGGCCTGCGGCAGATCGTCCGGAATTTCGGTTTCTGCAGGTTCGTTTTCCACGGCAGAGGTATCGGCGTTCTGTGTATCCCCGTTTTCCGCTGTCTCCGCATTCCCGCAGGATGTTGCCAGCAGCAGCGCCGCCAGCAGCATGGCAAGCAGTTTCTTTGTATGCATAAGTTTGCTCCTTTTCATGATTCGGTAAATGTTACATACAGTATAGTATAAACCCACTGAAAATGCAATAGATTTCCGAAAAATCGTATTCTTTACTGAATATAAAGCCGCCACGCCCGTCAAATTGAAAAAATCAACCGTGGGTTTAACCGCATAACGCCGCAGGTTCTTGTATCTGTCCGCAAAATAAGGTATACTGAATCCGAAAGCCGGGCCCGCTTACCTTATTACTCGGAGGAAATTATGTTATCTTTACAAATCGGCGACACGATCAGACGGCTGCGCAGAGAGAAAAATGTCACGCAGGAACAGCTTGCAGAGGTACTCCATATCAGCACACAGGCAGTTTCCAAGTGGGAGAGGAACGAAACCTATCCCGACATCACCATGCTTCTGCCGCTTGCCTCCTTTTTTGGTGTCACAACAGATGAACTGCTTGGCGTGGATGCGGCAAAAACCGAGGAAGAAATTCAGAAATATCTCAAAATGCATTGGGATGCTGTAAAACAAAACACATATAATGAAGCCGGTAAAATCATCCGGGAAGCCTACACCAGCTATCCAAATGATTTCCGCATTCTCTGCCAGTATATGTGGGATCTTGCAGGCGGCAATACGGACAATGATCCCATTCTCATAGAACACCATGAAGAACTGGACACGCTCAGCCGCCGGATTCTGGAGGAATGTACAGACGACCGGATCCGCCGCGGTGCCATGGATATGCAGGCAAAGCTCTGCAAGGTCAGGGGAGATATCGAAGGTGCCATGACAATTCTGAACCGGTTTCCCACATGGTACGGCGAGACCCGCGGGCAGAAAGCAGAACAGCTTTATGCAAAAAAGACGGACGGATGGTGGTACTGGCTCCACCGCAATATCTTTGATCTGACAGAATTTGCTGCCGACAAAATCGGCAAAGCCATCTGGTACAGCGAAAAATCTTTTGCTGAAAAAATGGCAGCAGTCCGCATGATGGCGTCAGAACTGGAAAAACTGGTTGACCTGACCGACTGGAAACCGGGGTACCGTCATATCGCACTGGTCTACAGCACAGCCGCCAACCGGGCATTACAGGAAGACGAATACGACATCGCCGTGGAAAACTTCCGCCTGTATCTGTTGTGGGCAAACCGTTTTGATCAGTACCGCAGCAGTGGTGAGCCGTTTGCCACCATGCCTCCTGCCGTCCTGCAGGATATGATGGAAGGCTGGGCGGATGCCGATGGGATGGTCAAGCGGATCCTGCCGCTGCTGGAAACATCATCCCTGTATGCCCCTTTACGGGAAAGAGAAGATTTCCGCTCCCTCCTGGAACAATACCGCTGAACACCAAAAAGACCTGCCCATTTTCGTGAGCAGGTCTTCTCTTTTTTACAGCAGATCCAGAATCCGCACTTTTTTCTTTTCTCTGGAACCGATACCGGTATACCGTTCGGTTTCCCCCAGCAGAATATAGGCTCCCTCATCCGGATCCTCTTTGCTGCAGTCAAAATCGGCAGCATCAAAATCCGTTTCCCGGTACACCGGATACAGTGACCAGCACCGCACGCCGTCTGCTTCCAGCGTCAGGGTTTCCTCAGAGGCAAAATGCACTCTGGTGAACTTCTTCGTGAAGTATTCGTAAGCAATATATTCCACATCCTTGGGCATACCCGGAATCACATCGAATGTGAAGGTTTCCGTGATCTCCCGCCGACTTACGTTGAATGCAGCCAGCACCAGCGCATCGCCCTTCCGGTTGAAGGTCTTGAGAATTTTCCCTTCCGCTTCACAGTTGGTGTAAATGCAGTCCAGCGTTGGCATGGCGGCGTTGTCCAGACGGCACAGATCGCCGTTTGTCCCGCAGACCGGCAGGACCCCATCCAGTGAAGTTTCCCCAACCTTGTCGCTGACATACACCGTCCCGCCGGATACCGCACGGAGTACACCGCTCTGCACAGGCGCCGAATTGCCGGACCACCACATATCGTAGTCGCAGTGATGGATCTGGGAATGCCACAGGGCACAGTACAGATTCTGCTGGATATGCTTGGCAAAGCCGTTTTCTCTGTCCGGGAAGAAGTCGTCACTGTTTCTGGATACGGCAGAATACGGTCTTGCCAGCACGTTTTCCATATCCATACCCATACAGTCGATGACCACACCGCCGAAGTGCTTGTTTATGGAGCGTTCGATGGCTTCGTGGGCGTGTCTTGCTCCCTCGGTGGTGGAAACGGTGCCTGCCAGATAATTGTGGGTGGAGCTCTGGTTGTCCACCTTTACAAAGTCCACACCGCAGTCCGCCAGATACCCGTGCCATGCATCCCAGAACAGGAACGCCTTGTCGGGATCATCGGAAGGAATGAGCATACCGGTTTTGGTCATCATCAGGCTGTCCGCATAGGTTTTAGCCAGCTCGGAATCCGGATCCACACCCTGCCAGTAGCCGTTGAAGGCGTGCCATACACCCACCTTGGGAATACCGTACTCTTCCTTGATCTTCCGCACGCATTCCTTCAGCCCTTCCGGGAATTTCACGGGATCGGCGGGAAAATCCACCAGTTTGCCGTCCTTATAGGTGGACCAGCCGTCATCAATGATGATCCACTTTACAGGTACGTTCTTTTCTTTGAACTCATCCAGCTTGGAGTACAGCTTTTCCGAGGTAACTTCCTGATAGAAAGCATTCCAGCTGCACCAGCCGAAATCTTCAAACAGAGCCGGATATTCCCTCTCCCCACGCAGGGGAACCCGGATAGCGCCTGTTTCTTTGGCAAATTTATAGTTGTTTTCCACTGCCAGAACAGGATCGGTGGAAACGGTTACAGTCAGGAACGTACCGTGGAATGCGGTAAACCCGTCGCATCCTGCGTCCAGATGGAGACCCTGGGCATCGGCTTCACAGCGGAAAATATCCCCGGTCAGCGGTTCTGCGGAATAGTGGAGCATCCCTTTTTTCAAAAGGAAATGCTGGGTCTTTGGCTGCACATCCGCCTGAGATTTCGGCCAGCCGCAGTACATCCACCAAGGCGTGTCGTGATGGATCTCCAGTGCCTCATCCGCAGTCCCCGGATCAATCTGCATGGTCAGTGCCCGTCCGGCAAGAGGGGATTCCGAGGTCAGATCCGCCGTAAACAGCACAGAACCGTCCCGGTACTGCGCCGTGATCTGCACCTGTATGCCATCCCCGGCCGCATACCACTTCACCGTTTCCCCGCCATCGTCCACTGCAGGGATAAAGCCGATCTTTCTGCCGTCTGCCAGAGAAACAGTCATCCCCAGCCCGCACAGAAAACTGTCTGCGATATATTCAATGATCTTCTGCATAAAAATCCTCCCGTCATCCGGATTGTATCCTGATTTTTCTTTATTGTAGCAAATGCGCCCGGAATTGTCAACAGCCGCACTTACAAAACATCCCGTAGCAGCACTTTTCTCCTATCCGGCACACCGATACCCACATATCTTTCCGTGTCACCGGTCAGGATGTACTTTTCCCCGTTCTCCTCATATACCGGATACAGGGACCAGCACCGCACACCATCCTCCGGCAGGGTCAGCGTGATTGCGGTCTCTGCCTGTACCAGCCGGTATTCTTTAGTGAAGAATTCGTAAGCGGCATATTCACCTGTCAGTCCCGGTACCACATCCAAAGAGAAAGTTTCCGTAATCTCCCTTCTGCTGATATTGAATACCGCCAGGGCAAAGGCATCGTCTTTCCGGTTCCACGCTTTCATCAGCCGCCCGGCAGCTTCACAGTCCACATACAGACAGTCCGCCGTGGGCATCGCCGCCTGATCCATCCGGTAAATCAGACCATCCGCCCCGACCACAGGCAGTACACCGTTTCTGTCCGTTTCACCGATCTTGTCACTGACATACACCGGTCCGCCGGAAATGGCACGGAGCACCCCGCTCTGCACAGGTGCCGCTTTTCCCGACCACCACATATCAAAGTCGCAGTGATACAGCTTGTCATGCCACAGAGCACAATACAGATTCTGCTTGATATGCTGCGCAAAGCCGTTTTCCTTCTGGGGATAGAAATCGTCACTGTTTCTGGCAATCCCGGATGCCGGTCTGGCAAGTACGTTTTCCATATCCATGCCCATACAGTTGATTACCACGCCGCCGAAATGCTTTTCTATGGATTTTTCCAGTACCGCATGAGCTCTTACCGCCCCTGCTGTGGTGGAAACGGTTCCCGCCAAATACTTATGGGTGGAGCTCTGATTGTCCACCTTCACAAAATCCACGCCGCAGGAAGCCAGATACCCATGCCACCCGTCCCAGAACCGGATCGCCTTTTCCGGATCGTCATGGGGCACAAGCAGTCCGGTTTCCGTCAGCATCAAAGCATCCGCATACGCCTTTGACGCAGGAGAGCCGGGCTCTACACCGTCCCAATAGGCATTGAAGGTATGCCATACCCCCACCTGCTCTATGCCAAATTCTTCCTTGCACCGCCGGATACAGCCAGCCAGTCCTTCCGGGAACTTGACCGGATCGGCAGGAAAATCCACCAGCAGCCGTTCATGGAAGGTTGACCAGCCTGCATCAATGATGATCCAGTGCACCGGTACATTCTTTTCCCGGAATTCCCGCAGTTTTTCATAGATTTTCTCCGCTGTCACCTCTTTATAGAATGCATCCCAGGTGCACCAGCCGAATTTCTCAAAGATCGCCGGATATGCCCGTTCTCCCCGGAGCGGCACCCGGATCCCGCCGTTTTCTCTGGCAAACCGATAGTTTTCCTCCACCGCCGCAAAAGGATCACTGCTTTCCGTCACCGTCAGGAACGCACCATGGAAAGCCGTGAATCCGCCGCATCCGCTGTCCAGATGAAGTCCTTCCCCATCGGCTTCACACCGGAACACATCTCCCGTCAGCGGCACAATACTGATATGCCGTCCCTCCTTCTGCAGAAGGAAGTTCTGTGTTTTCGGCTGCAGATCCTCTGCTTTTTCCGGCCAGCCGCACATCATCCACCAGGGACCGTAATGATGGCTGTCCAGCACCGCTTCCGTCCCGGAAAGATCCAGCCCGAAGGTCAGAGCACGACCGGCAAGGGGATGCGCAGAGGTCAGCTCCACGGTGAACAAAACAGATTTTTCCGTTTCCGATGCCGCTATCCGCAGCTTTACGCCTTCTTCATCGGCACACCATACACCGCCGTTCTGCACCGGTGCCAAAGATATAGTCCTTTCATCCGCCAGATGTACCCGGCATTCCAGCCCTCTGCAAAACCCTTCTGCTATGTATTCTGTCAGCTTATTCATACGCCCTCTCCATTCCCGGATGATTTCTTCTTACCTGTATTGTAACAGACATGACACCCATTGTCAACCAAAAAACATCCCCCGGCTTCTCACCGAAGGATGTCTTCGCATATTATTCATCCGATTCTTCTTTTTCATCCTCTTCATCATCCGGCAGAAGATGTCTCCGGACTTCCGCAAAAGCGATGCGCCGTTCTTCGATCTCCGTCACCGCCACGGTCAGATGGGCAAAGAGGAAACTGTCTCCCAGACCGGGAACCTTGCCCAGCTGTTCCATGATCCAGCCACCCATGGAGACACAATCCGACTGGGCTTCCAGACCGAAAAATTCACAGAAATCCTCAAAGTTCACGGAACAGTCCACACGGTACACCGCACCATCTTCATCCTCGTACAGAAGCTGGAAATCTTCCACCACTTCGTCATGCTCATCCCAGATATCTCCGACGATCTCTTCCAGAATATCCTCCATAGTCACGATCCCCAGGGTTCCGCCGTAGTCATCCATAACGATGGCCATGTGGGATTTATGATTCTGCAGTACCTTCAGAAGATCATGGATCTGCTCACCCTTATGGATAAACAGAGGCGGTGTGAGCACATCTTCCAGCGCACCGGTACGTTCATGGAGATATTTATAAAAGGTTTTCTGATGAAGAACCCCCACAATATGATCCAGATCATCATCGTACACCAGCATCCGGGAGTACGGAGACTCCGCAAACAGTGCCGTGATCTCCTCCAGAGGCATATCTTTCTCAATCCCCTCCAGATCCACACGGGGCGTCAGGATATCCTCTGCCGTTCTGTCGGTGAATTCAATGATGTTGCGAAGCAGATCCCCTTCGTCCGTATCGATGGTACCGCCTTCTTCCACCTCATCCACCAGCATCAGCAGTTCTTCCTGGCTCAGGGTATCGTCTTTTTCCACATTCAGCAGTTTTTCCAGCAGCTTTTTCCACAAACCGAATATCCAGTTAAAAGGAGTAAGCACCAGCATAAGCAGCCGGATGATCGGTGTGGAAAACATGGCAAACGATTCCGGCACATCCTTGGCAATGCTTTTGGGAGAAATTTCTCCGAAAATCAGCACCACCACCGTAATGACAGCCGTGGCAATCGCTGCGCCCCGCTCCTCACCGAACAGATGGATAAACAGTATCGTTCCCAGAGAGGACAACAAAATATTCACGATGTTGTTCCCGATGAGGATGGTGGAAATCAGATTTTCGTATTTATCACTCAGTTTCAGCGTCAGTGCAGCCCGGCGGTTTCCTTTTTCCGCCATGGTGCGCATTTTGGTTTTATTCATCGAGAGAAATGCCGTTTCGGTAGCCGAAAAAAATGCCGACATAACAATGCAGCAAAGCATGATGATTAGTATCGGTATATGGTCTTCCATGATCCTTCTTTCCTTGTTACGAATTTGAAATGATTTTTTCCATTATACCAAAACTTTCCCTGCAAGTCAATAACCTGAGCGGATTTGTTCCCCGAAATGGGAAAAGCCCCCGGATTTCTCCGAAGGCTTAAGTAAACGCTGATTTAAGGTTGTTTTTGCCCAAAAAGTCCATAAAATCAAGCCTTTTCGGGCCAAAACTCGAGTTATTCAGCGTTAACTTAAGGTATTGCTCATTCCCACCACTTATCGGGAGATTTGCTGTAGTCCACCGTTTCCGGCAGCTTCCGCCATTCGTTCCACAGGACTTCGGCAGCTTCCACATCCTCCCGCAGACGTCTGCCTTCCTCCGCATCGGGATGAAGCATCAGCCGGATATACCGCCACTGGAACCGGGATCGCTGTACATACGCCAGCCTGTCCCCGGCCATCTCTTCCGCTTTGTTCCACCACATCTCGATGGTTTCTTCCATGGCTTCGTACTTGTCCCTGGGAATTATAGAGAAGGGGTTGTCCCAGATCTTCATGTGTGTACCGGCTGCTTCCCCGCAGGTGAAATCAATGTACGCCCGGATATACCGCCAGCCTTCGCCGTAGTACGCCGCCAGGAATTCATCCATCAGGCTGTAGTATTCGGTGGTACTCATATAGGGATCCATCATCAGCTTACCCAGCAGCCAGCACCGCAGTTCCCCGAACTCCCCGGACTGGGGCGAATTGTGGTTGCCTTCCGGATACATCCCCTTTACGCCGTGTTCTGCAAAGAACCGCATATTTTCCCGCAGTACGCCGAAATTGGGAAAGGTGGGAATATAGTAGGAGAAGTCCGTTACATAGTCCCAGATATAGATCCGGTCACAGATCTTGTTCCAGTCCAGAATATCATTGAAGAACTTGTCGTTTTCCGGACAGGTACGGTCGTTCAGCGGATGGCTGAAGCAGCATTCAATGGAACAGAGCCGGATGCATACATTGAGCAGGGGCTTTGTAATGGAGGGCACATTCCTGGTATACTGGTATGCCAGCGTATCGATCACCACATGAGGATACTCCTCGGCTATATCCGCCGCCACCGCATTGACGAACCGGAGCAGTGTCCCGGCGTGGCTTCCCTCTTCCGCATCCACAGCGGCACATTTTTCACATTTACAGTAATTGAAGTTATCGTTCTGGGAAACGGAAATAATGGTTACTTCCGGATCGTTTTCCAGAATCCGGCGGACACTGGCTTTTGCCTTTTCCAGCACAGCCGGATCAGACAGACAGGGCTGTTTGTCCTGGGGTACCCCCACCAGACTTTCCATGGTATGTACAAATCCGCCGTACTTGATGTGACCGCCCATTTCCTTTGGGATCGCCCGCTGATTGATACCGTTTTTCACGCACCAGTCCACATTGCTGTTGCCGCACCGCCAGTCGGACTGCCGCATCTCAAACACAGGCGCAAAGGAAAATCCTTCGTTCACCACGATGTCGCCTTCTCCCATCTTTTCCAGACCGGGCATGAAGAACCGCATCCCGGCGTATTTCTCCAGGAAAGCATACACACCGTAGATCACGCCTCTGCCGTTGCCGCCGCAGATGGAAATTCCGCACTGTTCACATACGCAGATCCGGTATCCGTCCCGCGTGAGTTCCGGATCGATCTGTACCTTGACGGCAAACCCGCCTTTACAGGAGATCCCGGCTTTTTCCAGATACTTTTCCAGTTCCGCACCGGCATACCGTTCCGCACCGCTTTCTCCCGCCAGGATCTGCACGCCTTCGATTACGCTGTCCTTTACGATCAGTTTTCTCATGGTGTCCTCCTTTTATTTTATTGTTGTTTATCGGATTCCGTTTTATCAGTCTTTACCAGTCTTTCTCCGCCGCCAGTACGGACAGACGAAAAGCACAGGGCCATGCCACCAGCCAGTCGTTCAGCGCCCCCCGTCTGCCGCCATGGAAATTCCACCGGCAGTGGAACAGTGCTTCGTTCTGGCTACCCACAGGTCTGACCACATCGTGGATCACAAGCTTGCCGTCACCGATATACTGCAGAACCGCACGCCACATCATATCCGCCCGGATGCCCCATCTTTTGTCCCCGGTAATTTCCGCCAGTTCCCGGAGATAGGGCACCACGATCCCGGCGTACATATCCAGATGATGATGCTGTGCGGATACGGAGGTCAGCCCCTTCACGCATACGCCGTATGTATTGATCTCGTCCTCCGGGGCATATACCGGCTGGAAATGGAACATCCAGGAGGTGAAATAATACGCCGCTTTTTCCGCATATTCCCGGTAAATGTCCTTTCCGGTCAGGCGGTACAAAAGCACACCGCTCATGATAAAGGGTGCGGAGGTCTCCTTGTCCACACAGCAGGTATCCAGTGCCCCTGCCGTACAGCAGAACTTGTCCAGATCCCTTTCCATATAGAACGCCATGGCTTTTTCCGCCATTGCCAGGTACTTTTCCTCACCGCTTATTTCATACAGTTTTGCCAGTGCCGGAATCACAAAGCCGCCGATGGTACCGCCTTCGTCAATGCAGGTGCCATCCAGCCGCCACTGCTTTCCGAAACCGTATTCCGGCGAAAAATGTTCGCAGAAGAAATCGCAAAGTCCCTGCCCTGCCGCCAGATATGCCGGTTTATCGATCCCGATCTCCCGCAGTCTGTCCCATACCCGCAGATATTCATACGCACCGTATCCCATATTGCAGGTGTCCGCTGTAGCTGCTTCCAGATTGCCGTAGTCCCGCAGCTGTGCCGCAAGGAGTCCGCTTTCCGCCGTACAGTACGCCGCACGGGTATCCAGAATTTCCAGTGCTTCTTTCAGGCTGTCCTCATGCCCGAACCGGATATAGTCCTCCACCAGCATCCGGGAGAACAGAATATTCTGCCCGCACCATGCCAGCTCAAAGCACCGATCGCCCCGGTACTGGAATCCGCCCTTTCCGTCCGGCAGGAAGCCGATGATAAATCCTTTCTTTCCCTCGTAATCGGAGATCAGGCTTTTCGCAAACGTGATGGAATGCGCCCAGACCGCTCTGTTCTCCGGAACAACCAGATCCCTGTTGTCCCCGAAAATTTCCAGTGCCGCATCCAGAACCCCGCAGATTCCATAGTTCTCCCAGCGGGGCTTTGATACCGAAAGATACATTCCGGCTTCAAACGCTTCCCCCGGTGCCAGTGTGATAAATGTTTCATACGCCGGTCCGTAATCATCCCGGTATGCATAGGTCACAGGGGATTCGATCACCGGATGACAGATTTCCTGATACCATCCTTCCCCATCTTTCCATATACTGCAGGAAGACTGAAGAGAAACATCCGATTCCCCGGATGCAAACAGACCGCAGGCAAAATCCCTGTTTTCCGTCATGGTACAGGAAGGAACAGCTTCTCTGTCGTACCCGAAAATCCACTTTTTACCATCCCGTTCCAGCCCTTTCGGTTCACCGCCGTTTCCGAATACATTGCCGTTCACATTCACGCAGGGAATCAGATACCGCTGCGGAACAAAGCAGGTTTTCACCCGGAAGATGGTCTGGATCTGCTGACAGGTATCGGCAAGATTCTGCCATCTGCGATATATATAAAAAAGCGTATCGGATACCTGACGGATATCCAGCTTCACCAGATTCTGTCCGTCTCCGTATACCAGCCCTCCGTCCAGTGCATCCAAAGCATTTTCCGTAGGATTCTCTTTTGTCAGATACAGCGGTGCACAAAGCTCCACCACTGCATGATCGGCTTTTTCAGAAAGTAAGAACTTTCCGCACTCATATACGATATACATATACTTCCCCCGTTTTGTATTGGAAACTATACAAAGTATACAGTATATTCCCTGAAAAATCAATAGGAAATCTTATATTTGTTTTCTAAAGATACAACCGGACTGTCATTTCTGGCAATCCGGTTGTGTTGTGTTTATAGCCTTATTTCGTGCGGTTCTTCCTTTGCCGCGCCCTCAGGAAAATGTTTTCACGGGAACAGCCTCAAAACCGCACATCCGGGAAGTAGTCCAGTTTGTCAACGATGGTGCGCATAGCATGGAGCAAAGGCTGTCTCTTGGCAGCAAGGGCACGGCGGTACCCACTCGCGCATTTTGCAAAATTTCAGCAGTGCTGACTTTTTGCAAAATCTTGTTGGAGAACATCCCACCCCCTTTAACGATTTTTCGAAATCGGCTACGCTCCTGCGGAGCTTGGTCGTAAGAATTCAAAAATTTTGCTCAGTGAAATTTTGAATATAGTTCTCCCCTTTCGTATGCCCACAGTGCCATATCAAATTTTCTCGGAGTCCAATTCAACTCTGGAATCCCATGAGCTTTTTGTGTTTTGACAGTGACTTACCGGAAACGCCCCCCCAGAATCGGCAGCTTATCGCAAAAGGATCCATCCATACTCCTCCGGCAGAATTTCGCCTTTGCCCAGCGTAGGGAATCCGTCAGCCGCATGGCACCACTGCACACCGCCGGCTGCCAGCTTCAGCTTCATGGGACGGGGTCTGTCCAGTCCGATTTCCGATAGGGTCAGGGTCAGAATATGGTGGGAAGGGGACAGGGTTTCGATATTTCTGTATTTTGCCAGCTCCGCCTCCGCCCTTGCGCCAAACAGGGAGTAGTACAGCTTGGAATTGTTCCCCAGCTTTACCGAACCGTCCGGGGCGATATGAACGGTGGCGTCCGGCTTCATCAGGCAGAATTCCGGGCACAGGGTAAAGGAAACCGGTGCGTCACTCTGCAGTTCCATGGTCAGGGTTTTCTCCGTATATACCATGCGGAAGCGGCTGTTTTTCCCGTCCGGAATGGTTTCCCACGGGGCATCGGACAGCCCCCCCTCCGGCATGGTGTACTGTTTCAGCTCCGGCCAGTCTTCCGCACCGTCATAGTAGGGCAGAGGGGACTCTCCGGCTTCCATTCTCTGCCGTACAGCGGGAAATTCCGTCTGCAGCAGAGTTTCCAACTGGCGGATCCGGTCGATTAGCTTTTCAGGGAAGAACTTATACCCTTCGCCCTCCGAATGGTAGCCCAGTCTGCCGTCCGCTTCACACAGAAGAATCATATCCCGACTCTGGCGGATCTGCTCCCGCACGATGGCTTCCATCCGGTCAAGCAGTTCTTCTCCATTCCCCATCCGGCGCCCCAGCAGATCCCGCAGATAATAGAATTCCAGGATCCCGTGACCGCCGGAAAGCAGCAGATCCAGTGCCTTCGCCACAGAAATCTGCTCTTCCGTATCGGGACAGTCTGCCGTCAGCGTTTCCAGTACCGCCATGCCTTCCTTCCATTTTCCGCACATCTGCCCGGTCAGCGTCAGGGCTTCTTCCAGTGTATGCCCGTTCAGGAGAGATTCGCACACCCGGTCGCCGTCGATGGGATCCAGGGTCTGCCAGCTCCGGGGGAGGGAGAAATTTCTCGGCTCCAGTGCCAGCTTCCAGACCACTGCGTCGTGCATGGGACCGTAGTAACTGAACATCACATTCATGGGGTACTGGGTATAGCTGTCCGCAAAGGCTTGCCACATCTTCGCCACAGTTTTCGCCCGGGAACGCCCCCAGAATATCCCCGCAAGCTCGGTGAGAAAGACTTCTTCTGCGGCTGCATCCCCTGGCACAAGGTCTTCCCGGAAGGACAGTTCCCCGGCGGCCTTGCTCATGAGGGAAGGGTAGTTACCGAAATACCAGCACTGCATGACCCCTTCCACCCCCAACCGCTTCGCTTCGGCGTATTTCCGGTACAGGATCCCCGGAACCGGAATATAGGGTACACTGGCAATCTCGTGGGAACAGCAGACCTGCATCTTGGCAAATATATGCTTCCCTGCTTCTTCAGCCGCTTCCGCCGTAATCCGGAACAGTTCGGAAGGTCCCGCATAGGACAGCCAGTAATCCACACACTGCCGCATTTCCCCCAGCTGATCGGCATACCCCATATCGTCAAAATTCTGCATGAGCATCACATCGTCCGGTGCGGTTCTCACATAGTCCCGGATCTCGTCAAACTGCCATGTCCGGTGCCCGTAGGTCCAGCTGATGACCTGACAGTCCGGTTTCACTTCCCTGACTCCCGACCGCAGTGCCTCCACCGCTTCCGACAGCATGGCTCCCGCCCCCCGGTGCAGGCAGTCCGTGTTCCCGTGGGGACAGGTGATGTTCGGATAGAGCGATGTACAGGAGGTGGGACGTTCCCCATAGGTAATGCTGATGAGTCCCGCAAGCTCCGGTACCAGTGTCAGCAGATTCCGTCCCATTTCCCGGCAGAAGGCTTTTCCCTCGGGAGAGTGCACACAAAACACATTCCTGCCTGACCACCCCCGGTTTCCCGCCAGTGCCGGACACAGCGCCGCATCTTCGGGATCCAGGCAATACGGCTCGATGGCAAACAGATACACCCCGATCCCATACCGGGCACATTTGGAAATCACCCGGTTCAGCTTGGCGATTCTGGCTTCGTATCCCTTCCCGTAGGAGGACAGGAAGGAAGAAGGCATCAAATCAGAGAATCGGCTGTAGATCCAGACACCGTTGGTTCCGTCATGCATGAGCCGGTTCAGGTATTCGTCGGGATAATAGTCGATATCATCGGACAGTTCATCCCCGAATTTGGGCGGTCGGTTAATGGGGCTGAAGAAGCATCGGGTGATCCGGGCACGGATGTGGGGTTTACGATACACTTCCCCGGGGGTTAGGTATGCATTTTCCCGGCGGCGCAGGGTATCCTCCAACCACACAAGTCCCCGGCGGATGCCTTCCGTATCAGCGGCTGTGATGGTGGTTTCCGTATCTGTTACCGTGACACGGTATGCTTCAAAGCAATCGGTTTCCCCCTTGCACAAGCAGACGGGGTATGCATTCCCGGCGATGCCGTAAATGTCAGTAAACCGGGTAAAATCAGCATATATGGTCTCCAGCAGACCTTCCGGGTCGTCCGGGTAGGCTTCGGCAATGTATATCCCGTGTGCATCGGTCTCGCCGGGTTCCATGGGACACTTGCCGTAGTGAACAGGCTTTGTCCGGTGCAAGGGGGAGGTCAGGTCGTCAAGGAAAGAAAGCGGCGGCTGCCGGTCGAAAAAGGGATCCTGACGGACGGTTCGTTTCATGATCATTCCTCACATTTGGTGGATTTGATATGGTTCGGCAGGAGGATTCACTGTCCGGCTTCATCCCGGCGGTATTCCGAAGGAGACTTATGCATCTGTTTCTGGAACTGCCGGTTGAAGGAACTGAGGGACGGATACCCGCAGCGTTCCGCAATGGACAGAATGGAGTCATCCGTACCGGAAAGGGCGAGGCAGGCATGGCTGATGCGGACCCTGTGCAGAAACGCAATGGGTGAAATGCCCACAGAGGCAGTGAAAATCCGGCGCAGATGCACAGGACTTATATGACACAGTGCACACAACTCCTCCGTGGTGACAGGATCCGTATAGTAAGACAGCATATACTGAATCGCCGGCGAGATCATACTGCCCGCCCCGGATACAGCCGGAAGCGTTCCTTCCTCACGGGTATCCCGCTGCCATCCGGCTGTTTCATACAGGATACAGGCATATAGCGCTCCCATCTGTCCCCGCAGTCCATCCATCACGGTGCTGTCTTCCCTGTACAGTTCCGTCATCCGGCGCAATGCGGCATGGATCTGCCGGTTTTCGTTTCTTTTCAGGATGTGTCCGTATCCGCCGGATGCCAGTCGGAGCAGTCTTTCTCTGTCCGGCCAGTCCGCAAACAGCTTTTTTTCATCAATGGTAAGAAACCACCAGTCCGACGGGGTTTCCGATACACTCTGGGCAATATGGTACTCTCCCGGATAAATGACGGAAATATCTCCTGCCGCAAAGGGATATACATCACCCTGAATATAGAAGATTCCCCGCCCGGACAGGCAGATTCCAAACTCCGTCCACCGGTGGTAATGAAGATAGGCAGGAGCCTTGCCGGGACTGTTCCTTGCCAGATGCATATAGGAATTCATGGGCACGCCGTCTTCCCGGTCTTTCAGAAACAACCATGCCTGTTTTCGTTCCTGCATAAAGAATCCTCCCGATTTCAGGATTTCTGACAGTAGTGTACAGGGAAAATGTGAATTCCATTAGGAGATTCCATGAATTTTCCAAGAACAGGCAGCGGAACGGAATGGTCGTTTTTGCATAGTTTTCA
>JAFZET010000280.1 GCA_017560565.1 Clostridia bacterium
GCGTACGAAACGAAGCAAAAACGCTCCATGAGATTGCGGATGATCTGGGTGTTTCCCCTGTGTATATCGAATCGGAAGTGGAATTTCTGGAAGACTACGGTTTTCTGAAAGAGGAAAAAGGGAAGTACATCGTCAATTTCATCCTCAGCGAACCGACAGCAAAGCTGCTTGTCATGCAGGATACCATGTACAAGGAAGCGGCGGATCTGTTTGCAAATGCCCTGTATGATGCGCTGACGGAAAGCGGGATTCTGGCGAAAGAAGACATTTTCTGCAATCAGATGCTTCCCGGTTCAACGAAGGAAAAGCCGCTGCGGGACAGAAATTTTCTGCTGTGGACACTTATCCCGTACATCGCCGCCAGCGCAGGGGAAGACCTGATGGAAGAAACGATATCTTTTGAGGAGGCTGCCACAGTCCGACCGGACGGCGGGTATAATATTTTTCATGCCTCCGTCACCGACAGAAATATGGTTCTGCCGGAGGATTACGTATACATGAACAACTGGTGCGGACCCATGTGGAACGCAAATGACAGGTATATTCTCTGGCAGATTGACAGCGAATGGTCTGACCGTGGGGAACTGAACGGTTTCCGGTATGCGGAAGACTCAAAGCGGATCCTTTCGCTGTACGAACACGAAAAGGAATGGCTTCTTTCCGGAGAAGAGTACGCATGGCTTGCAGAGCGGGGGTATGTGGAAACTTTCGGCGATTACAGCGGAGAATTCAAAACGAGATGGATGATTACGATTCTGAAAAATACAGAAATCCGGGACAGACTTCTTGACATTGGCAGGAAAATCAAAATGGAATACAAGGATACACTGGATGCCATCAAAGCTCCTTATCACCAGGCGGTGCTTGCTTCCGTCCCCGCACATCTGCGCAAAGTCAAGGCGTATGAACTGCAGTATACCTTCCACGCTGACGGATGGTTTCTGCTCCACTGCATCACCGCACTGCTGAAAAACGGCAGACTGCAGAAACCCGCAGAATCACAGCGGAAAGCGCTGACAACCCTGATCATCCCCCGATAAATACAGAACACCGTCGGAAAAACTCCGGCGGTGCTTTGTGTTGTATCCGATTCTGTCTTAACGCAGTGATTCCAGCATCTCTGCTACCAGTTTATACAGCCGTTCAAAGGAGGAAACCGTGCAGGTTTCATCAGGGGAGTGGAGATTCCGGATGTCCGGACCTATGGAGATAATATCCATATCCGGTACCTTTTCCATAAACAGTCCGCATTCCAGCCCGGCATGGATTCCGATGATCTTTGCTTCCGTGCCGTACAGCGCTTTCCAGGTTTCCCTGTAGCATTCCTGCATACGGGAACCGGTGCGGAAAGCCCAGCCCGGATAGCGGTTTCTGTGCCGGAAAGATGCACCGGTCAGGGACGCACAGCTTTCCAGAATGGTCTGCATACGGTCAAGCTCTGTCTCCACGGAAGAACGGGAGGAGAGGGTCATCTTCAGCCGTCCCTCACCCAGACGGATCACGCCCAGATTGGCGGAAGTTTCCACCAGATCCGGAATCTCCCGGCTCATACTCCGCACACCCAGAGGCAGTACCTGCAGCAGGGAAAGGAGTGTAACAGTGTCCTCTTTTGTACAGCAGACGGCTGCTTCGTCTTCGCAGAGGACTACCGTGCATCCCATATCCTCGGGAACCAGACGGGCGGAAATCGTCTTCCGCATGGTTTCTATGGCTTCTTCCGCCGCAGTTTTATCGGAAACGGCGATCACTGCTGTACATTCTCTGGCGATGGCGTTGTCCTTGGTACCGCCGCGGATCTCAGCCAGCCGCAGATCACAGACAGCCGCAGCAGCAGAGAGAAGCCTGCTCATCCCCACAACAGCGGGAAGCCGTCCCCTGTGAATGTCTTCACCGGAATGTCCGCCCGCCAGACCGCTGATGCCGATTTTCAAGACTGTATATCCGGCAGGCAGTGCTTCCATAGAGATGGCTTTTTCCAGATCTGTCCGCACGCCCCCCGCACAGGCAACTGTGGCTTCCCCCTCTCCGGCAGAGTCCATGTTGATCATTCTTCTGCCCGTGACAACAGAAGCATCAAAATTCCGCATTCCGTCCAGACCGGTTTCCTCGGATGTGGTGAAAATACATTCCAGCGCAGGAGCAGCCAGCTTTTTTTCATCCAGCAGTGCCAGCATAATGGCAACTGCCACACCGTTGTCAGCACCCAGCGTGGTGCCGTCCGCATGCATAATATCCCCGTCCACCAGTACACGGATGGGGTCTTTGGTGAAATCATGTGCCGTTCCCGCATTGGCTTCACACACCATGTCCGTGTGCCCCTGCAGAACCACCGGGACGGCATCCTCATACCCAGGTGCGGCAGGACGGCGGCAGAACACATTGTTCCATTCGTCACGGAGGCAGAAATACCCTCTTTCTGCCGCAAAATTTTCTATATAGGAAGCCACCGCCGCTTCATTTCCGGATCCTCTGGGAATGGCGGAAACGGCAAGAAACTGTTCCATTACTTTGTCAAACGACACGACTGTTCTGTTCATATACGGTATATCCTCTCTGCAGTGAATTCTGTCTTATATTATACCAGATATGCCGGAAATAGCAAGGCTGTGTACAAAAATCTGTCTTTGTAAACAAAAAACTTTTTGGATGCTATTTAAAAACACCACCGGATGTGGTATACTATACCGTACAAGGAAAAATAGTGTCAAAAACATACACATGAAAACAGGAGGTACGTATGGCGAATAAAGTATTGACCTCTCTGCAGAAGCTGTTCGGCAAAGAACCCCCCCGGCGGTTCCATTCCGCTGTCATTCTGGCGGCAGGAAGCGGCGTGCGGTTCGGAGATGCCAACGGAAAACACATGACGGTTGTGGAAGGCGTTCCGGTGCTGGCGCGAAGTGTCATGGCTTTTGAAACCTGTCCTCTGGTGGATGAAATTGTGGTTGTTACCCGGAAAGAAGATATAGCCGCCTGCCGGAATCTGCTGACAGGCATTACAAAGCTGACCAATGTGGTGGAAGGGGGACAGACCCGTCAGGAATCCGCCAAACTGGGGTTTGATGCCATCAATCCGTCTGCGGAACTGGTTTCCATTCATGATGCCGCCAGATGTCTGGTCACGCCGGAGCTGATTGCTCAGGTGACGGAGCAGGCGTCTCTTCATGGGGCTGCCGCCGCCGCCGAAAAGACTGTGGATACGGTCAAGCGTGCCGATAAGAACGGGATCATCACCGAAACCCTGGACAGGGAATATATCTGGATGGTCAAGACCCCGCAGACCTTCCTTGCCGATATGTACCGTGCGGCTGCCTATATGGCACAGCGTGACGGTGTGACCGCAACAGATGACTGCGCACTGGCGGAACGGCTGGGATTCAAGGTGAAACTGGTGGACTGCGGCTGGGAAAATATAAAAATTACCTTTCCGGAAGATGTATACAGAGCCAGGCTGATTCTGGAAATGCGCAGAGAACGGGAAAAGGAAGAGGTGCAGTATGCGGATCGGACACGGATATGACGCTCACCGTTTCTGCGAAGGAAAAAAGCTTCGCATGGGCGGTGTGGATATTGACTATCCTCTGGGACTTCTTGCCCATTCCGATGGCGATGTGGTAATCCACGCCATGATTGACGCACTGCTGGGTGCCGCCGGAGAGGGAGATATCGGAAAGCTGTATCCGGATACGGAAAAAGCGTACGCCGGTATAGACAGCAGGATTCTCCTCAGAGATACCGTGAAACGGCTGGCGGAGAAGCATCTTCTGATCGACTATATGGATGTAACCATCATTGCCCAGAAGCCGAAAATGGCGCCTCATATTGAAAAGATGAAAGCGGTACTGGCGGAAGACATGGGGATTTCCCGGGAAAGACTGAATATCAAAGCCACCACCGAGGAAAAAATGGGATTTACAGGCAGGGAAGAGGGTGTGCGTACCCACGCTGTCTGCCTCCTTCTGGAATAAAAAAACCGGACATATCCTGCGGGGACACATCCGGTATAAACGGAACAGAAAGCCGCCTGCTGTACACATCCGCAGTTTTCAACGTCCGGTGACGTTTCCTGTTCCGGAATACAGTGTAACGGCAGTCAAAGAACTGCACAGTACAGTGTATGCATCCGATGCCGTTCCGTCCGCAGAAGCTTTCCCGTAAACCAAAAAATACATAAAAATTCTATCGCAAAGAAGGTATCATGATGAAACTGCAAATGCTCACAGCCCCCTCTCTGCTGGCGGCTGATTTTCTCCATCTGGAAGACGAAGTAATCCGTGCCGAAGCATCCGGCTCCGACTGGCTCCATCTGGACGTCATGGACGGCGTGTACGTACCCAACCTGAGCTTCGGCTTTGATATCATTTCCAAGCTCCGCACTGTCTGCGGACTGTATTTCGACGTACATATGATGACTGTGTGTCCGGAAAAATATCTGGAAGTACTGAAAAAAGCCGGTGCTGACTCCGTCAACATCCATTCCGATGTACTGTCGAAGGAACAAACCATCGAAACCCTGAAAGCCATCAAAGCTCTGGGCATGGATGCCGCCGTTGCACTCAAGCCCAGGGTGCCTGCGGAAGATATTTTCGACTTTATCCCGTACTGCGATATGGTGCTTGTCATGACCGTGGAACCCGGTTTCGGCGGACAGAAATTCATGGCGGATATGATGCCCAAGGTCAGAGCCATCCGGGATATGGCTGACCGTATCAAGCCGGAACTGAAGATCCAGGTGGACGGCGGCGTCAGTGCAGCCAACATTGCCCAGTGTGCGGAAGCCGGCGCCAATGTCTTTGTTGTCGGCACATCTTCTTTCCGTGCCCCGGATATGAAGGCAGCTCTGGCCGATATGAAAGCCATTGCCGAAGGTGCGGCGGAATAATACTCTGAAAAATACAGCGAAAGGAGACGCCTGTTATGATACTGGAAATGCTCGATACAATCACAGAAATGCTGCAGAACCGGGAGTTTCATAATTTGCGAAGTCTCCTTACGGAATATGAAGCGGCGGATATTGCGCTCCTGTTTGCCGAAGTGCCCACGGAATCTCTGGGGCTTCTGTTCCGGCTTCTCCATAAGGAGGATGCGGCGGAGGTTTTTGTGTATCTGGATACCGACCTTCAGCAGGCGCTTCTGCAGACCTTCAGCGATGCGGAACTGGAAGAGGTTTTTGACGAACTGTTTGTGGACGATACCGTTGACATCATTGAGGAAATGCCTGCCAATGTGGTGAAGCGGATTCTGGACAGTGCAGACCCGGAAAAAAGAGCCCAGATCAACAAGATTCTGAAATATCCGAAATACAGCGCCGGTTCTCTGATGACTACGGAGTTTGTGGAGCTGAAAACCCACATGACCTGTGAGGATGTGCTGAAAAGCATCAAGCGTTCCGGGGTGAAAAAAGAAACCATATACGACTGCTATGTGACCGATGCCAGCCGCCATCTTATCGGCGTACTGTCGGTAAAAGATCTGCTGCTGGCGGAGGAAGAAACCGATACGGTGGAAAGCCTGATGCTGACAGAACCCATCTCTGTGGGCGTTCTGGATGAAGAAGAAGCGGTAGCAAGTACGCTGAAAAAATATGGGTTCATGGCACTGCCGGTGGTGGACAACGAAAATCGTCTGGTGGGCATTATTACTTACGACGATGCCATGGACGTTCTGGAAGAAAGTTCTTCGGAAGATATGGAAATGATGGCGGCGATCACGCCTACCGATAAACCGTATCTGAAGAACACTGTCTGGGAAACCTGGAAGAACCGTATCCCGTGGCTTCTGATCCTGATGCTTTCTTCTACATTTACCAGTAAGATCCTGCAGCATTTCGAGGATGCTCTGGTGCAGTGTGCGGCACTGACAGCCTTTATTCCCATGCTGATGGGGACAGGCGGTAACGCAGGCGGACAGGTTTCCGTAACGGTGATCCGCGGGCTTTCCCTGGGGGAGATCCGGATGGGCGACGTCCTGCGGATCCTCTGGAAGGAACTTCGGGTGGCACTGATGGCAGGCGGGACTTTGGCGATTGTCAACTTCTGCAAGATGCTGGCCTTTGACAATGTGACCATGCTGGTGGCGGCGGTGGTTTCCGTAACGGTATTCTCCGTGGTGGTTCTCGCCAAGCTGGTGGGGGGACTGATGCCCATTCTGGCAAAACGGCTGGGGTGCGATCCGGCTGTCATGGCGAACCCGTTTATCACCACCATCGTTGACGTCATGTCTCTGCTGGTATACTTCGGTATGGCAAAAATGCTGCTGGGACTGTAAGGAAACATCTTCAGTACCCGAATGAATCCATAATTTCGAGAAGTTTTTACAATTCCGGAATCTGTTGTCAATTTCACTGGAATCATTGCCGTAAAAATCAAAAAAGTCTGGATAAAGTCACAACGCAAAAAATGCCGGAACAACTTCAAAAAAGGCGGAACCTATGGTATAATGTATAATACAATGGAAAAGGTGTGAAATGACCCGCCCGTGGCTCTCAAGCGGGCTTTCTCCCTTTTGGCATAAGCAAAACGATGCACGAAAACTGGAATTAAAGAGGGGTAAAAAAATGAGTGACAGCTTTTTCGGTGAACTGAGTGTAATTGGTATGCGCGGCTGCGAAAAATTCGTAGACCAGGTGGATTTCTATCTCCGGGAATGGAGAAGCCATGATGAAGATGAAAAGACCTTCCTGATCAAAGCCGACTGTCCCCGTTTCGGGACCGGTGAAGGCAAGGGGCTTCTGCACGATTCCATGCGCGGTCATGATGTCTATATCATTTCTGACTGTTTTAACTATGGCGTTACCTACAAGATGTACGGGAAAGAAGTACCCATGAGCCCTGACGATCATTTTGCCGATCTGAAGAGAACCATTTCCGCCATTGCCGGTAAAGCAAGACGGATCACCGTGATCATGCCCATGCTGTACGAAGGCAGACAGCACAAGCGTTCCACCAGAGAATCCCTGGACTGCGCCATTGCACTGCAGGAACTGACCCAGATGGGCGTTTCCAATATCATCACCTTCGACGCCCACGACCCCCGTGTTTCCAATGCAATTCCGCTGACCGGCTTTGACAATGTACGTCCTACATATCAGATGCTGAAGGCGCTGGTGCGCAATATTCCCGATATTTCCCTGAATCATGACGAAACCATGATCATCGCTCCCGATGAAGGTGCCATGTCCAGAACCATGTACTATGCATCCGTAATGGGTCTGGAACTGGGTATGTTCTATAAGAGACGGAACTATTCCATCGTAGTGGACGGCAAGAACCCCATCGAAGCCCACGAATATCTGGGTAAGGACGTAAAGGATAAGGACGTTATCGTAATCGATGATATGATCGCTTCCGGTGACTCCATCATTGATGTATCCAAGCAGCTGAAAGCCAAGGGTGCCAAGAGAATCTTCTTCTTTGTAACCTTCGGTCTGTTTACTGCCGGTCTGGACGTATTTGACAGAGCCTATGAAGAAGGCATCTTCACCAAGTGCTTCACCACCAACCTGAC
>JAFZET010000281.1 GCA_017560565.1 Clostridia bacterium
CACCGGTAAGCAGAAGTTTGTAGATGCCGGTGGACGTGTGGACAAGTTCAAGAAGCGTCTTGAATCCCGCAAGTAATTCGGCACGGGCAAATAGTGTCTGATATCCGAGAAATGCGTCGGACAGGTAAGCGAAGTCTAACTTTGAACCTGTCCGGCTTTTTCTTTTCTCTGCCGTAAGGATGAAAATATGAGGTGTTCCATGATAAAAGCCGTGATTTTTGATATGTTTGAAACACTGATTACCCACTACCGGAGTCCGTTGTACTTCGGACGGCAGATCGCCGCAGAGGTCGGGATTGAGGAAGCGGTGTTCCGTGACGTCTGGGATACTACGGATCACGCACGTACCCTGGGAAAAACCACGCTGGAAGAAACGATAGAGCTGGTTCTGAAGAAGAACGGACGATATTCGGAGACACTGTATTCCTCCATTATCCGTAAGCGTAAAGAGACCAAAACGGAATGCTTCCGGCATCTGCATCCGGAAATTCTGCCCATGCTGGATGCACTCCGGGCTTCCGGCAGAAAGATCGGTCTGATCACCAACTGCTACCTGGAGGAATCCGGTGTGATCCGGGAGAGCGTATTGTTTCCGTATTTTGATGCCGTATGTATGTCCTGTGAGCTGGGCATGATGAAACCGGATCCGGCGATTTATTGCAGATGTATGGATGAGCTGTCTGTGTGTCCGGAGGAATGTCTGTATGTGGGGGACGGCGGCAGCAGAGAACTGGAAAGTGCCCGTTCTCTGGGGATGCATCCGGTACAGGCGGTGTGGTATTTTGACAGGAATCCCCAGGCTATCCGGAATCCGGCATTTGTACAGGCAGAAACACCGTCTGCGCTGCCCGGATTTCTGGGGAAACTATAGATCGGAACGCAGAAATGATACGGTAAACCGTCTGAAAATCTGTCGAAATGAGGTATGTTGTATATATGGAAGAAAAACAGATAAACGATACAGTCCGCAGAAAAGCCATTCTCTGCGCTATCCATAAGCAGGGAGAAGAAGACGAATGCATGGTAAGCCTGGGGGAACTGGAACGGCTTCTGGACACTGCGGGTGGGGAAGCCGCGGCATATATGACCCAGCTGCGGGATACACCGGATAACAGAACCATGTTCGGCAGCGGAAAAATTGCGGAACTGTCGGAGATGTGCCTGCAGCTGGAAGCGGATATGGTGATCTTCGACTGTGAACTGTCTCCTTCCCAGATCAAGGCCATTGAGTCTGACATTGGTGGGGATGTGCAGGTCATTGACCGGAGTATGCTGATTCTGGACATTTTCGCCGATCACGCACGGACTGCCGAAGGTCGTCTGCAGGTGGAACTGGCACAGCTCCGGTATACAGCTCCCCGACTGGTGGGGAAGGGCAAGGAGCTGTCCCGTCTGGGCGGTGCGGCAAAGAACACCGGCATCGGTTCCAGAGGTCCCGGGGAAACCAAGCTGGAGATCGACCGCCGCCGGATCCGGGAGAAGATCACCGCACTGGAAGCGGAACTGGAAGCGAAAATCAAGGAAAAGGGACAGGCTCCCGATATGGAACGGGACGGTCTGGAGCTGGACGACGACGAAATCGAAGGACTGGAAGAGTCCGATACCGTTGAACTGGACATCCGTCTCCTTGACATTGACGACGACGAATAAGAAACGGCA
>JAFZET010000282.1 GCA_017560565.1 Clostridia bacterium
CTTGTATTTGTCACAGTTTCCGCGCAGTGTAAATTCACCGGCGATCTCCACAGACTGTCCGGCATCACAGAAGAGTGCGGTCAGTCCCACAGTCCGTTCATAACCGCAGCGGGAATACAGACCTCCTGCTTCCAGAGCACGGTCATACTGGGACAGCAGAATCACCGCTTCGTGTTCGGCTTTACCACGGAAGCAGAAGGGTTCTCTGGCACGGATGAATTCAGCAACAGGTTTCATCCGGCGAACCTGTTCCATTCGGGGAGAACCGTCTCTATACTGCGTGATATAGTTTTGGAAGCCGCCGCCTACAGCCAGTACCGTCGCAGCTTCCTGCATGATCTGTACGGGATGCTTGGGGACGCCGCCGGGTTTGGAGCCGTTCTGCGCACGGAAATTCCATGCCATCAGATCCCATGTGCGGTCATGCTGGGCAATGGCGCGTCCGGCGTACCGGGCTACATTGAAGGAGTTCCAGGGGTTGAAGTCGCCGGACAGGTAGTCCACATCAGCAGAAACGGCTTCTGGCATATGATCCGTGTACGCCCAGTTGGAGGCGATCTGGAAGTCGGGATATTCTGCGTGTACGGCATCCACATAATGGCGTACATACCGGCGGAACAGTTCCCGACAGAAATCCCGGTATTCGTTGAAGTAAGGATCATCACGACCGGCAGGCAGTTTTCCGCCCAGATCGATCCCGGTTTCCTTCTCAAAGGCTGCTACGGTTTCCGGATGGAAGTCTACGGCAGTTCCCCAGCATTCACCGTCCACCCAGACCCCGTCTGCACCGTACTTTCCGGCAAGCTCCTTCAGCTGGGGGATCAAAAGCTTGTCTGCATAGGCATAGCCCATGGTACGGGTGATTCCTTTGGCGGGGGAGCCATCGGCATTTACCACTACATCTTCCGGGTGGTTCTCACAGTACCTGTAGTCGATTACGCCGGAATAGTGGAGATACAGTGCCACGCCTTCTTCTTTTGTGACCTTGCGCCACAGAGCCAGCGTGTCAAAGGCAAATTCCGGCATGGGGTTTTCGCATTCGGTGGGGTAGGATGCCCAACCCGGATGCCCCTTGCAGTCAATCTGTATAAAGTCCGGGCGGATTGTCCGGCAGATCTCCCGGATATCCTCTTCCTTCAGTGTAGCGCCTACTACGATTCCGGGAGCCGGACTGGCATGGAAGTCGAAATGCAGCCCGAAGGCACTTTCAGAACGTCGTTTCATGGGTATATCCTCCTTTGGTGTATTGGTATGTGGTTTATGTACGGGTTTTCTTTTCGATCAGCATCGCCAGCAGGACGGATGTTGCCCCGGCAGTCAGCTTGCCCACGATCATGGGAAGTACATACGCACCGTCAAACGCCATGGTGAATGCCAGGTGTCCGGCGAAGGTAAAGGCTGCGGAAACGGTAAATGCGGAGTTGAGCACGATGCCCCGCCGATCCATTTGATCAAACATACTGTAGGTGGTCACACTGGTGGCCAGAGAAGATACGAAGCCCAGGGCGGAGATCTCGTTGATTCCGATCAGCGTACCGAATTTCCCAAGAGGTTTTTTCAGCAGTCTGGAAAGCAGATACATCAGGGGAAACGCACCACTCATGACCGCACTGGCGTTGAGGCAAACCAGTCCTCCTTCCTCAAGGGTAGCCAGTCCCCGCAGAAGCTCGATCCCCGTCAGGTACCGCAGGATCCCCAGAGCCAGTCCGAAAGTGATCAGAATCTTCATGCCGGTACCGAAAACTGCGAAAACCTTTACACATTTCATGGGGAAGAAAAACAATCCACAGGCGATCAGAACGGAAAAGAGAAGCAGCGGCAGCAGATTCCACAGCAGAAGGGGGAGGGGAAGCGCACATACCAGCCCGCCGAAGAAACAGCCGACGGGAATGGTTACGATCCCGCAGAGAAACCCCAGGAGCATGGACTGATGATGGGCTTTGTCCACCACACCCAGCGCAAACGGAATGGTGAAGGAAATGGTACATCCCATCATGGAGGAGACCACCAGCGCATTGAACAGCCCAACATCCCGGTCAAGGGCAATCTCCACAGCCAGAGGGGCACCGCCCATATCGTTGGCAAAGAGGGAAGCGGGGATAACGGAAGGGTCGATCCCGGACAGATTCCGGAATATGCCGAATACCGGGGTTAGAATCTCGGCGATCCAGGGGGAAATGACGATCATCCCGATCATGGACAGAGCCATGGTGCCCAGCAGCATAAAGCCCCGTTCAAATTCCTTTCCCAGTCCGAAACGGCAGCCGAAGATTCTGTCCAGTGCCGCCAGCATGGAAAAAACGACCATAATGATTGTGATTGCGCTCATGACTGACCCTCCAGGAATGCTTGACCGGTACGCTCACCGGAATGTCAGGGGTATTATACCACAGTTCCCGGGATTTGGCAATGCTCTGCAGTATAAAGAAAAGAGACATACCAAAGGCATATCTCTTTCCGGTAAATGATATCGGTATCAGTCCAGCTTCATCCAGCAGGAGAGCTTGTGTCCGGCAAACTGTGCGGCAGAGCTGTAGTCCACCAGTTCTGCCATCCGTCCGTCCACATGGGGAACGTCAATGGTCAGGTGGCAGGGAACCGGAGCGGTGGTGGAAAGACCGCTTGCCATCAGTTCCCGCAGTTCCACGGGGGCAAACTTGGGTTCTTCCTCACCGGTACCGTCAATGGCGAATACCACGGGACCGCGCATGATGGCGAAACGGTCGGTGATTTCGCTTTCCTTCACGAAATCCTGGGGAGAGAGCAGACGAAGGGTCATTTCCAGGCTCAGAGTGATGGTGTCGCCGTCCTTCCATTCCCGGTCGATGGTCACATAAGTACCGGCTTCCGCATCCACAATGTCGTTGTTGACATACAGGGAAGTGTGCAGAGACCATGCGGGAATCCGGAGAGAGACGGAGAATCTCCCGTCGGTGATGCCGGAGAGGGTATAGCGAACAGCACCCTTTTCAGGATAGTTTGTTTCGGTACTCAGGGTACATTTCGGCGTTTTGATGGTGCCGCTGCGGTACATATTGAGCACTACATTGTCGTCCTTGTCCACACAGGCGGCGGCGATGCCTTCCAGTGCGTAGCCGGCAGTGGCAATACAGACACAGCAGCCGTACCAGCTCTTGTCGTTGATGGTCTTGTGACCGCCGATGCTCTTAGGGAAACGGTTGTTCCATATCATGGGGTTGTAGCTGTGGATGGGCAGGGGAATACCACCGTTGTCTTCGGGGTTGATCTCTCTCTTGAGAGCGGCGGACATGGCGTTATAGGCGGCCACTTCAAAGGAATCCATGTACCGGATTTCGCCGGTAATGCGGAACATCTGCCACAGGAACTTCATCCAGGTCACGGTTACGCAGGTTTCCAGCATGATGCCCCGGAGGTTTTCGTCACACTGTACCAGAGCGGCATGGTTGAAGATTTCGTGTTCACAGCCCAGACAGCCGATGATGGCCTGTTCTTCCTTCATAACCCGATCAGCAAAACGGATCAGCGCCTGGGTGTGCTTTTCACAGGGCTTGACCTTGTTGTATTCCGCCAGACCTTCGAAGCAGGAGATCATTTCATAAGCCTTGCGTACGTGCCAGTTGTACACAGGGGTGTCGTCTTCATAAGCTTTTTCAAACAGGTTCACCGTAGCGGTGCCGCCGAAAGCCAGAATATATTCGGCAAAGTCCATGTACCGCTGTTCGCCGGTGATGTTGTACAGGAACATATAGGGTTCCATGATGGAGCAGGAGTTCAGACCGTCCCAGTGAGAGGTGGCTTTTGCCAGATTCAGCTTGCCTTCTTCTTCCGGACCGAACTTGGAGATGATATAGTCTGCGTGTGCCATCAGTGCGGTTACGATCCGATCCTGCAGGTCTTCATCCTTGCAGATCTCCAGGAAATATTCCATCCCCAACAGGATGTACTTCCGACCCCACAGATCCCAGCCATGGAATTCGGCTTCCACTGTGTAGGTGGAAAAACGACCGAGTCCGTCCTGTGCGGAGAGCATATCTTCCACAGTTTCCCGCAGAATTTCATACAGAGCTTCGTCCCCTGTCACCTGATAGGTGAAGCAGGCACCCCGCATCATCTTGCCCCAGTATTCACACCGCCAGCCGTTGTCCGCATCATCCACACCGGGATTCTTGAACAGCTCCACAAACAGCTTCCACACACCGGCGTCCTTCAGCTGAATTTCGGACATCTTGTCCAGTTCTCCGGACAGCCATGCGTCGTTGAAGCAGAAGGAACCTGCAGGCAGGGCAAGGTATTTGTCGGTATTTCTGTAATGTGCCTTGGAGGCGGCGATTCTTTCAGCGTACATAGTGATATTCTCCTGTTCTGTAAAGGATGGAAAGGTCAGAGTTTCAGAAAAACCTGTTCGGTTTTTACACATTTTTTTGTTTCGGGATCGATGGTGAACACGGCGCCGTGGAGCTGCACATCTCCTGAAGCCGGTTCAAACTGCACCGGTGTTTTCACCAGAAACTTATGCAGGATGGCTTCTGTTTTCACGCCAAGAATCCCGGCGTGGGAGCCGCACATACCCAGATCTGTGATGTATCCCGTTCCGCCGGGCAGAATCTGCAGATCCGCTGTGGCAACATGGGTATGCGTGCCCCAGAAAGCAGCCAGCCTGCCGTCGAACTTCCGGGCAAGAGCCATTTTTTCGCTGGTGGCTTCTGCGTGAAAATCGCACACGGCAAAATCGTAATGACCGGATTCTCTGGAAAGGATCCGCTCCATGGTGTCAAAAGGCGAAGAAAGGGCATCCATATACACGCATCCGGCAAGGTTGATGACCAGTACGGTATATCCCTGTACTTCCGCAAGGACATAGCCCATTCCAGGTGCTTCGGAAGGGTAGTTTGCCGGACGGATCAGATATTCTCCGTCGTCCAGCATCCGGTACAGCTCCCGTCTGCGCCAGGTATGGTTGCCGCCTGTGATCACGTCCGCACCACAGTCATACAGCCGTTCCGCCGCATCCACCGTAAGTCCGTTGCCCTCTGCCGCATTCTCGCCGTTGACCACCACCAGATCCGGTGTATATTTTTCCCTGAGCTTTTTCATGCCGCCGTTTTCCAGAGCTTCCACCCCGGCACGGCTTACCACATCGCCCAGACATAGTAGTTTTATCATATAGAGATCTCCAGAATTGGGATACCGGCACGGTTACACCGGGAACCGGTGGAAGCAAAAACGGCCACCTCCCTGAAGGACGGATAGCCGTAATTCCGCTGCCTGCTTGGATTGATATAGAAGAGATGACAGACAGCGGCTATACTCAATAAGAAATACCTCTGCGGCGGCGGTTGTAGTCAGATTTGGGGTTGACAATTTCACGCCAGTCCAGATCCCCATGATCGAGAGCGCAGATCAGAACCTCCGCTGTGGCGATATTGGTAGCAACAGGTACGTTGTGTACGTCGCACATCCGCAGCAGATTGTGTTCGCTTTCGTCATCTTCATGGTTGGGGTTGGTGCTTCTGAAATACAGCAGGACATCGATTTCATTATAGGAAATACGGGAAGTAATCTGCTGTTCACCGCCGTTGTAGCCGGGCAGCAGCTTTTCGATCTCCAGACCTGTAGCTTCCTGCACATACTTACCGGTGGTACTGGTGGCACAAATATTGTGTTTGGACAGAATACCGCAATAGGCAATGCAGAATTGGGTCATCAATTCTTTTTTGGTGTCATCGGCGATCAGTGCAATATCCATAAATGAAATCCGTTCCTTTCCTGATTCTTGTATGTTGAATTTTTACTTGCAGAATTAAAGTGCGTGCTTCCGTTTCATCTTCCGGATACCGGTGAACAAGGGTACATCCCACCCGTCCATGCGCTTTGCAAGATTGGCGTATGCCTGCATGGCAGGGTATTTCGCTTCCGGCAGCCGTCCGTTTTCCTGGGCTTTCATCATTTTAGGATCCAGCGGAACCACAGCGGCACATTTCAGTGAACACCGGTCGATCATCTCCAGCATCCCGGCTCTTTCACCGTGTTTTGCCGCATCAATATCGAAAGAACAGATGACCAACCGGACTCTTTTCACGCCGGTGAGAAGGGCGGAGGTATAGGAAGCGGCACGGATGGAGGCGGGAGACTGTTCGGCACAAACCAGAGCCGTCTGGGAGAGAGGAGCCAGTGCCCGGGGAATTTCGTATCCCGAACCCGTGTCCCAGATAAATACATCAAAGGGAAGGGTCAGCAGGGAACGGCATCCGCACGTTATAGCTTCGGGAAAACCTCCGGGAAAGCGCTCACAGATTTGTGTTTCCTCCGGTCTTGCGGGGGCAGGACAGAACTGAAGGGAGGGCAGATCGGGAAAAGGTGTCAGCAGTACCTGATCGGGACTGCACCGCTCCAGAATCAGATCTCCCATATTGAAGAGAGCCTTGTCGGCGGTTCCGGAAAACATCTCCAGAGAACGGGACGCAATATCGCAGTCCACCAGCAGTACACGTCTGCCGGATCGCGCGTAGACCGCCGCCAGTCCCAGAGCCGTGGTGGATTTGCCGACACCGCCCTTGGAGGATGCGATCAGACATTGGATAGGGGAATTCATGAAAGTACCCGCTTTCTGTTTCTCCGGAAACAGGATTTATAAAGGCAGAAAAGAATTTCCGCACAGTTCTTGCAACAATATCGTTATTTTATCCTATGGAACGTATAAATTATACCACTATCCATATCAATTTGTCAATACCCACAGAAATATTTTTCATTTTATTTGTGTGAACAATACAAAACGCAGAAATTCCATAAACGGAATAAACGGAGAGCCGGCATAAGGGCAGTGGATCTTTGCGAAAAAACAGGTAGGATTTCTGTAAAAATGTGTTTTCGCCTGTTGCAATTTGCGGTCTTTCCTGTTATAATAGTATCATGGGGATGATTTTTATCCTGCCTGACTATAATACACATTGCGGAGGAATCTATGAGCATAAATGAATCTATCGCACGGCTGTCCGGTATGGATCCGGAAATCGGCGCAGTGATTGCTGAGGAACTGGAAAGACAGCGGGACGGTCTGGAGCTTATCGCATCGGAAAATGTGGTATCGGAAGCCGTACTTCTGGCTATGGGCAGTGTTCTGACCAACAAGTATGCGGAAGGCTATCCGGGTAAGCGGTATTACGGCGGCTGCTATGTGGTGGATAAAGCGGAAACCATCGCCATTGAACGCGCAAAGAAGCTGTTCGGCGCAGAACACGTGAATGTACAGCCCCACAGCGGCGCACAGGCAAATACCGCTGTATATTTTGCTCTGCTGAAGCCCGGCGATACGGTTCTGGGCATGAGCCTGGCCTGCGGCGGTCATCTGACCCACGGCAGCCCGGTAAATATCTCCGGCAACTATTATAACTTTGTTCCCTACGGTGTGGATGACGACGGGATCCTGGACTATGCACAGCTGGAAGCCCTGGCAAGAGAACACAAGCCGAAGCTCATTGTAGCCGGTGCGTCCGCATATCCCCGTGTGATCGACTTTGAACGGATTACCGCTGTGGCAAAGGAAGTCGGTGCATACTTCATGGTGGACATGGCACACATTGCCGGTCTGGTTGCTGCCGGTGTGCATCCCTCTCCCGTTCCTTATGCTGACATCGTAACCACTACTACCCACAAGACCCTCCGCGGTCCCAGAGGCGGTATGATTCTGTGCAGAGAAGAACTGGGCAAGGCCATCGACAAGGCGATCTTCCCCGGTACCCAGGGTGGTCCTCTGGAACACGTGATCGCCGCCAAGGCTGTTTCCTTCGGCGAAGCACTGACCCCCGCTTTTGCCGAATACCAGAAGCAGATCATAAAGAACGCCAAAGCACTGGCAGACGGACTGCTGGCGGAAGGCTTCAAGCTGGTTTCCGGCGGTACGGACAACCACCTGATGCTGTGTGACCTGCGCCCCTTCAACCTGACCGGCAAGGAATTTGAGCACATGCTGGACGAAGTGCACATCACCGTCAATAAGAATGCTATCCCCAACGATCCTCAGTCTCCTTTCATCACCAGCGGTGTACGTATCGGTACGCCTGCTGTCACCTCCCGTGGTCTGGTGGAAGAAGACATGACCCTTCTTGCCCACCTGATCGGAGAAGTGGCAAGAGATTTTGCAGGCAATGCCGATTCCGTGAAGGAACAGGTGCTGGCAATCTGCAAGAAGTATCCTCTTTATCAATAAGGCGGCTTCCATACCGCCTGCGGATAGGATATCCAAAAGGAAGGTATAACCCATGAACAAAAACGATATGGAAAAGACCATCACTTTCTCCATCCATGAAGATGACAGAGAAAGAGAACGGCGGCAGATGCTCCGTGCGGTGTACGATGCGCTGGTGGAAAAGGGGCACAAGCCCATTGACCAGCTGGTTGGCTACATTCTGACGGAAGATCCCACCTATATCACCAACTACAAGAATGCCCGGGGTATGATCCGACGGATCGACCGGTATGAACTGATCGCGGCACTGCTGAAGGATTATCTCGGTGTCTGATCTGCCGAAACGAATACTCACAGGACGACTCCCCCCTGTTTCCCGACTGGCCTTCGGCTCCCTGACTGTGGGACCGCTGCAGGCCGATCTGCCGCCGGAACGGGCTGGGGAGGTCTTGTCATACGCATTTGACAGAGGGATCAATTTTCTGGATACAGCCCAGTATTATCGGAATTACGAACACATCCGTGCCGGACTGAAAAAGTGCCGCTGTCCGGAGGATGTGATGATCAGCTCCAAAACCTATGCCTATGACAAGCCCGGTGCGCTGGCAGCTGTGGAGGAAGCCAGACGGGCACTGGACAGAGATGTGATCGATCTCTTTATGCTCCACGAACAGGAAAGCATCCATACGCTCAGGGGACACAGAGAAGCACTGGACACGCTGTTTTCGCTCAGGGAACAGGGCGTAATCCGTGCTGTGGGGATATCCACCCACCATATTGCCGCCGTGGAAGGTGCCATGATACTGGCGGAAGAAGGAACACCGCTGGATGTGGTGCATCCCCTGTTTAATAAAGCCGGAATCGGCATCGCAGACGGTACGCCGGAACAGATGGCGGAAGCACTCACAAGACTGCACGGAACCGGATGCGGCATTTTCGGCATGAAAGCTCTGGCGGGAGGACATCTACACAGGGATGCTGCCTCTGCCCTCACCTATGTGCTGTCGCAGCCGTTTATGGATGCCGTGGCAATCGGGATGCAGGACGAAAGCGAGATCGATGCCAATATTGCATTTTTTACAGAAGGGCATTTTCCGGATTCTGCCGGACAAACCCATAAGCTGACCCGCCGTCTCCATGTGGAGGAATACTGCGAAGGCTGTGGGAACTGTGTGGCACGGTGTGGACAGAATGCCATAACCATGGTGCAGACCGAAGCCGCCGAAGACAGTCCGTATGATTTCGGAGCCGCTTTTGCCGCTGCGGAAGGGATCGGATCAGGTTCTGTACCTGCTCTGAAAACCACAGCGTCCGTGGATCCTGAGAAATGCGTACTCTGCGGATACTGTACGGCGGTATGTCCGGTTTTTGCCCTGAAAGTATACTGAGGCAAACCTATTATTATTTGATTCCATCAGGGGAGTAACCATGCAGATTCTTTCCTTGCCTGATATGACGCCCGTTCCCCGGGTTCTGCCGGGAGGTGTGTGGGTGCTTGGCTTTTTTGACGGTGTCCATGCCGGGCATCAGAAGCTCCTGTCTTCTGCCTGTGCGCTGGCTGCGCGGAACGGCAGACCGGACGGTGTCGGCGTCTGGACATTTTCCTCTCTTCCCAAAGCGAAAGAGCTGCTGACGGATCCGGCAGAGCGCAGTGCTCTTCTGGGGCAGTACGGTGTAAAACAGCTGGCACTGACTGCATTTGAGGAAGTTTCCCATCTGTCCGGTGAGGCGTTTTTCAGGGAGGTTCTTCTGGAAAAATTCGCTCCCTCCGCCATCGTGTGCGGATTCAATTTCCGGTTCGGACACGGCGGGGAAAGCTCTGCGGCGGATCTGCTGCGATGGGGAGAGGAAAGCGGCGTGCAGGTGCAGATCGTTCCGCCCTGTGAAGCAGACGGAAGACCGGTTTCCTCCACCTGGATCCGGAATCTGGTGCGGGAAGGGAATACCGCCGGTGCCATGCGTCTCCTTACCAGACCCTACAGCATCACCGGCGTGGTGGAGCATGGTAAGGCACTGGGACGAAAGCTGGGTTTTCCCACAGCCAATATCCGTTTGCCTGTCGGTAAAGCAGCTCCCGCACCGGGTGTGTATGCTTGTATGGCAGGATTTACAGGCAAAGACGGAATCCGCCGGAAGAAGCCGGGGGTATGCAATATCGGATACCGTCCCACCGTGAACGGCGACAGGGAAGACATTACCGTGGAAACCTGGATCCTCGATTTTATGGGAGATCTGTACGGTCTGCCCATGGAAATCTTTCTGTACGAAAAACTCCGTGACGAAAGACGGTTTGATACACTGGAAAGTCTGACTGCCCAGGTGCTGGAGGACGGCGCACGGGTCAGAGCCATGTTTCCGGAAGTATCCGGCTGAAAAATGCCGGAAATAAACGGCAGGGAATTCCTGCAGAATGAGATCATGATGAAATGTAAACGAATCGCTGCCGCACTGCTGGCGGTGGTACAGCTGGTGATGTGGCTGGCGGCTGCAGTACCCGCAGCAGAGCCCTCGTCCGGTACATCCGGCGGCGCACCAACCATGGATCATTGTATCGGTGCTTATCTGTATAATTTTGAAAACGATGAGGTTCTGCTGGCGAAGGGCACGGAGGAGCGGATTTATCCTACCTCCACGGTAAAGATCATGACCGGTATCGTTGCCATTGAAGCACTGGGCGGGACGCTGGATAAAAAAGTGGTTGTCACAGATGAAATGCTATCCAAGTGCAGCGGCAACCGGATCGGCTACAAAAGCGGTGAAACGGTGACAGTGGAACAGCTGCTGTACGGGATGCTGGTCAACTCCGCAAACGATGCCGCCATTATACTGGCGTATACCGCATACGGCTCTGTAGAGGCTTTCGTTGATATGATGAACGAAAAGGCTTCCCGGCTGGGTGCGTACAACACCTATTACACTAACCCCACCGGGATGCACAGCGATGCCATGGTGACAACCCTGACGGACACTGCGATCATCGCAAAATATGCTTACACCCTGCCGTTGTTTATGGAGATCGTGGCTACCCCGAAGTATGTTATGGAAGCCACCAACGAAAGTGACTACCGGAATATCTACAACCGGAATTGCCTGATCTCCAAGTACTATAATGTCAACTACTACTACAAACGTGCTATTGGCATGAATGCCGGCTCCACCACCCAGGGGGGCTATGCAGTCTGTGCTGTTGCGACGGAGCCTTCCACAGGGCTAACCTATCTTGCCATTGTTATGGGGGCGGATGCGGTGGAAAAAACGGTCTATAGTTATGTCAACGCCATCAAACTGCTGGAGTGGGCGTTTACCTCCTTCAAGTATATTGAGGTTCTGCGGGCAGACAAGATCGTGTGCGAACTGCCGGTACAGCTTTCCTCCACGCTGGACTATGTGACCCTGGTGCCGGAGACAGCCATTACTGTGTATCTGCCGGCGGAAACGGTGGTGGAAACGGACATCCGGTACAGTTACAACACCTATGCGGATACCCTGGACGCACCGGTGCAGACGGGGCAGGAAGCCGGAACCATCACGGTGCTCAAGGGGGACCGGATTCTGGGAAGCTGTGCCCTTGTAACTACATCCAGTGTGGCACGGAGTGAGTTTCTGTACTTCCTTGCCCGGGTGCGCACCTTTACTGGCAGCCGGTTCTTCAAGGCTTTTGTGGTTTCCGCCATCATTCTGACCATCGGATACATTCTGCTCAACGCCCATCTCAGGGAACGGCGGCTGAGAAAACGGAGAAGATAAACGTAAGACAAAAAAATGCTCTGAATCCTATGCGGACGCAGAGCATTTTTTGTTTGGTTATAATCTTATGCGGTAACAATCCCGGCGGCTTCCTTGAATTCGGGCAGGTTCTTTGCATCTTCCCGCATCTTGTACTTCAGGATCTTGCCGGCGGCGTTCATCGGGAAGGAGTCCACAAAGGTTACGTACCGGGGTACCTTGTGCTTGGCCATGTGATCCATAACATACTGCTTTACTTCTTCCGCTGTGATGGTGGAACCGTTCTGACGGATGACGCAGGCCATGATTTCTTCTCCGTACTGCTTGTCGGGTACGCCGATAACCTGAACGTCCTTGATTTCCGGATGGGTGTAGAGAAAGTCTTCGATTTCCTTGGGATAAATATTTTCGCCGCCCCGGATGATCATATCCTTGATCCGACCGGTGATCTTGTAGTTGCCGTCGGGGAGCCGTCTTGCCAGGTCACCGGTGTGGAGCCAGCCGTCCTTGTCGATGGCAGCGGCAGTGGCTTCGGGCATCTTGTAGTAACCCTTCATGATGTTGTAGCCTCTTGCCACAAATTCGCCGTCCACGTTGTCGGGCAGATCTTCGCCGGTTTCGGGATCTACGATCTTGCATTCCACGCCGTAGAAAGCACGACCTACTGTGTTTACACGGGTTTCGATGGTGTCATCGGTGGAACTCTGGGTACATCCGGGGGAAGCCTCGGTCTGACCGTATACAATGGTGATCTCACTCATGTGCATCTTTTCCACCACTTCTTCCATCACCTTTACAGGGCAGGGAGAACCGGCCATGATTCCGGTACGCATATAGGAGAAGTCAGTCTTGGCAAAGTCTTCATGCCCCAGCATGGCGATGAACATGGTGGGAACGCCGTGGAAACAGGTGATCTTTTCTTTGTTGATGCAGTAGAGCCCCTTTCTGGGAGAAAAAGCGGAGATGGGAGACATGGTCACACCGTGGGTCATGGAGGCGGTCATAGCCAGCACCATGCCGAAGCAGTGGAACATGGGCACCTGAATCATCATCCGGTCGGCGGTGGACAGATCCATACGGTCGCCGATGGACTTGCCGTCGTTGACCACGTTGTAATGGGTAAGCATAACGCCCTTGGGGAAACCCGTGGTACCGGAGGTGTACTGCATATTGCACACATCGTCCGGGCGCACGGCCGCCGCCATACGGGCAAGCTCCTCCGGAGCAACCAGTTCAGC
>JAFZET010000283.1 GCA_017560565.1 Clostridia bacterium
ACGCAGAGATGTGATAATATCACTGCGTCCCTGATAAGCAGGAGAGACAAATATCTTTCGTCCGGCTTCATCCTCTTCAGATACAGCGGCACAGTATTCATCACCGAAAGCATCCGGCGGCGTATTGGAGATAAAACGCACCGGAATCAGATCGGCAGCCACACTGTCCAGAATGGAAGCGGCAACAGTAATACACAGTTCCACAGAAGACCGCATACTGGGAGGACCCGGGATGTTTTTCTCCAGATCCCGGGACTGCATATTCATTACAATATTGAAGGCGTACCGTTTTGTGTACTCCTCCACATTCACCATCAGTTTCTGCTGGGATGCGGTTTTCAGCCAGTTGATCCGGCTCATGGGATCGCCGTGCTCATACTCTCTGACACCCGCCAGATACAGCGGATCGCTGATCAGACTACGGTTTACCAGAATATCCCCACTGTTGTACATGGAAGAGGTGAACTCTTTCTGCAAAGAAACAGCTCTTGGCAGAACCACAAGCATATTGTTGTTATCGCCTTTGTCTGCCTCCACCATTTTGCTTTGGAGGTGGGTTCCCAGTATGTCGTTGACAAGAAGCGTGACATTCCCGAGGGTATAGGTACCTCGGGTACAACAGCGGATCTTCCAGCGCCGCCGTATGCTCTCATGGCTACGAAGTACAAAAAGACTGTGAATCACACGGGGATAGGTCTCACGGAAACCGCCGGCTTTCTTATCCTGTTCCGTAATGCAGAAAGTAAGCCCTTCTGGCAGTTCGGTATCCACCTTCAGAAACGGCAGCGGAAGCAGCTTGTCATTGGTGATCTCTTCATAAATATAGATTTCATCATTCTCAAACACCTCTCCCGACGCAGGCGTCACAGTATACCGAACATTCAGAAAAGCATATTTTTTATACAGAAAATACTGCAGGAGATATACGCACAGCAATGCGATCAGCAGTGATATGAAAAGCATATACCCTCCTGTTTTGTTTATTCGATGGGTGCTCTGACCGTATCCAGAATGTGTTCAATGATCTGTTCGCCCGTATCGGACAGACGGATGGTATTCTGGGTACGAACGATCACTCTGTGCGCCATGACAGGTACAGCGATTTTTTTCACATCATCCGGAAGGACATAATCCCTTCCCATCATGCCGGCATATACCTGTGCCGCTTTCATCAGTGCCAGTGATCCTCTGGGACTGACGCCAAGCCGGAGTCTTTCGCTGTTCCGTGTGGTATCTGTCAGGGTCAGAATGTAATTTTTGATACTGTCACTGACTTTAATCTGTTCAGCGGCTTTTCTGGCATTTATAATGTCTGCTTTTGTACATACCGATGTCAGGGTATCCAGAGGACTGTCACCACCGTGACGGTTCAGAATTTCCCGTTCATTGGTCATATCCGGGTACCCGAGAGCCAGCTTCATGAAGAAACGATCCATCTGCGCTTCCGGGAGCGGGAATGTTCCCTGAGACTCCAGCGGATTCTGTGTAGCGATTACAAAGAACGGATCATCCATTGCATAGGTAACGCCATCCACAGTGGTCTGTTTTTCTGCCATGCATTCCAGCAGTGCGGACTGGGTACGGGGGGTAGTCCGGTTGATCTCGTCGGCCAGAACAATATTGGTAAACACCGGTCCGCGGCGGAAAACGAAATCACCTGTTTTCTGGTTATAGTAATTGATCCCGGTCATATCGCCGGGCAGCAGATCCGGGGTAAACTGAATACGCTTGGTGTCGGCATCGATGGATTTTGCCAGTGCTTTTGCCAGTGTCGTCTTTCCGGTTCCCGGAATATCGTCAAGCAGCACGTGACCACCGCAGAACAGGGATACCAGAATGAACCGCAGTTTTTCTTCCTTGCCATAAATAACCTTACCAATATTGGCAAGAATGCTGTCTGTCAGCGGCATGATTCTTTCAGCAAACATAAGCTACCTCTTCCTCCATGACAGTGATGCTGTCAGAAATTATATTTGGGGAAATATTCGGGAATTTCCTGTTCCGACGTGATATCACGCAGAATTTCTTTTTGACTGCGCTGGATGGGGCTGACCAGGAAGGTACAGGAGGATGCTTCCATGGAAACATTTACTTTTGTATAAATCTCTCCCCTGAAACGAACCAGTTCAGAATTCAGCTTATGGATTTTTCCGTTATACGGATTCCACTCTTCCGGCTGCAGGCGTCCCCGCAAAAGAATATTCCGGTTGTAGGGCGAACCGGTGGTATTGGTGATGTAATAAATGTCACATCCGGCAT
>JAFZET010000284.1 GCA_017560565.1 Clostridia bacterium
ATCCCCAGATGGTAGTCGTCCATGCCCCACAGCTTACGCCAGCCGAATTCGGAGGAAACCACATATTTTACATCCAGCGGCAGAGGCCAGCCCATGGCACCGCCCACATACTGGGATTTTTCCTTTTCCATCAGCTCTTTCAGGTAGGCTTCCAGCTTTTTGTTCAGCTCTTCCTCCTGTGCTTTGGCGTTGTAGTAATCCCGCAGCAGGGCACTTTCGTTGGCCTGCAGAGACTGCATATAGGCCAGTGCTTCGTCCGCCAGCTTCTTGGTATCCAGGATATTGGCCTCCAGATCTTCTATGGCTTCTTCCTGCAGCTGCAGTGCATAGTTCAGATCCTCTACGGATTTTTCCAGAACTTCCTTGTTCTCTTCCAGACTGGCAATCACCCGTTTGTCATATTCCAGAATGGTGTTCACCATATCCACCCGGGTCATGAATTCCACCAGATCATCCGCACCCAGAATCAGACCGATGTAGCTGGCTTCCCCCTCCTCGTACATGGTGACCATACGATCCATGAACGCCTGGGTCTGCCGTTCAATATTGGCCTGGGCTTCTGCGATGGCTTTTTCCTTGTTCCCGATCTGCATGGTGATGGAGTCCAGCTGCTGCATGGTCAGGTTCTTTTTCTTGATGGAAAGATCCACCACTTCGTCATAGGTCTGCTTGGTGGTCTGCACATCGGTCAGGTCACCGCGCACATTTTCCAGCCGCTGCAGTGCATCCTTCTGTTTGCTTGCCAGTTCGGCAATCTGCTGTTCATAGGACTTGACCGTGGCGTCCGTCGGTGCTGCCTGGATCAGCGTCACCATGCCCGCCATCAGACCAAAGGTCACAGCCAGCGTCAGAAATGCAATGACAAGACTGATTTTTTTCGTTTTATTCATGGAAACTCTTCCTTAATAATAGATGTACTTATATGTACGTTCTGTGTGTACCCTTTTACGGCAGGGTGATGTAGTCCCGGGGCTGGGTATGTTTCCCGTTTATGCGAACCTCAAAATGGAGATGGTAATTACTGGAGGTACCTGTTGTTCCCACAAGCCCGATCAGCTGTCCCTTTTCCACGGTATCCCCCACGAAAACCTTACGGGTTCCCGAATTCATGTGGGCATACAGGGTTGCCTGTCCGCCGCCGTGGTCGATCACGATGTATTCACCATAGCTCCAGTGTACGGCACTGGTGACAACCGTTCCGGCATTGGCTGCGTAAACGGGTGTGTTGCAGGCGCAGGCAAAGTCGATGCCGTAATGTTCATCCGGCTGTCCCCACAAGTCCCGCCAGCCATATTCGGAGGAAACCACGTACTGTACGTCAAGCGGCAGAGGCCAGCCCAGGGAACCGCCCACATATTCCTTCTGCTGCTTTTTCTGCAGCTCCGCCAGATATGCGGTCAGCTCATCATTCAATGCTTTTTCCGCCTCTTTATTGGCGTAATACTGCTGCAGAAGGGCTTTTTCGTTGTTCTGCAGCTCCTGCATATATGCCAGAGATTCATCAGCCATCTGCTGTGCTGCCTGAATATCGGCTTCCAGTGTAGCCTGTGCTTCCCTGCGGAGTTCCAGACTGTATTCCAGCTCTTCGAGATTCTTGGCAAGGGATGCCTTGTTTTCTTCCAGAGAGGAAATTACCTGCTTGTCGTATGCCTGAATGGTCATTACCATATCCAGACGGCTCAGAAACTCTTTAAGGCTGGCAGCCCCCAGAATCATTTCCAGAAAACTGGCTTCCCCTTCTTCGTACAGAGTTATCATCCGGTCTGTGAACGCTGTTTCCTGCTTAGCAATGGCTTCTTCCGCCGCTGCAATGGCTGCCTGTTTTTCGGCGATCTGCTTTTCGACAGCATCCAGCTGCTGCATGGTCAGATCCTTCTTTTTATTATAAAGAGCCACCATTTCATCATAACTGGCTTTTGCCGTCATGATATCGGAATAATCCCCGCGTACAGCTTCCAGATTCGCCAGAGCTTCTTCCTGCTTTGCCTGCAGTTCCGCCAACTGCTGTTCGTAGGACTTTACCGTGGCATCCGTCAGTGCGGCACCGGCGGGAACACCGCACAGCACAGCGGTACACAGAATGACCGCAAATGCTCTTACTGCCAGTTTCCGGACAGATTTCATAGGAACACCTCCCTCTCTCCGAGGTCTTACGATTTCAGATACTTGCCGAGGGAGATAGAACTGCCAACAATACCGGTGAAGATTCCCAGAGCTGCAAAACCGATCAGAACATACTTTTTGATTTCGCCGAAGGTCACGATGGTGATCATCTGCAGATCGCTCATGACCAGGGTTTCGATGTATCCGTAGAAATACCATTCCACAAAGAATGCGGCGGCACTGGCCAGAAGACCGATCACGATCCCCTCGATCAGGAAAGGCAGGGTGATGAACCAGCCGGTAGCACCCACATACCGCATGACGCTGATTTCATGGCGTCTGGCAAACACGGACAGCTTGATGGTATTCACAATGATGAACACGCTGACCACTGCCAGAATGATGAGGAACCACACAAAGATCATCATGATCCCGGACTTGAAGCTTTCAATGGTGGTGGCCAGATCCAGTCTGTCGTTGACCCTGCGGACACCCTCGATCTGGTTGATCTGGTATTTCATTTCCGGCACCTTTTCGGTGGAAAGATAGGTCAGGTCGTACTTATCGGACAGGGGATTTTCTTCCTCTGTCACATCATCGTACACATCGTATTTTTCCTTCATGAACGCCAGTCCCTCGGATTTTGTGACCCGATTGATGGACTCAAGGTTATCCAGTCCGGAAAGCTGCTCACCGATAGCTACGATCTCTTCTTCGCTGAGATCATAGTCCAGCAGAACCACCAAATCGTTCATCAGTCCGAACTGCTCCAGATTGACGTCAATATTATACACCAGCAGCGTAAAACCGCCGATCACCACCAGACAGCTCATCAGCACCGCAATGGAGGCAAAGGTCATCACACCGTTGCGCCACAGTCCGCGGAATGCCTGTCCGATGAAATAAAACAGATTGTAGTGCCTTTTCATTCAAACATCCCTCCCACACGGTCTTCCGTAATCAGGCCGTCCTTCAGGATGACGACACGCTTGTTGTAGTAGTCTACCAGATTCTTTTCATGGGTAACAACGATAACGGTTTTTCCCAGCTTGTTGATCTTGATCAGCAGATTCATGATTTCCAGAGACATTTTAGGGTCGATGTTCCCGGTAGGCTCGTCTGCGATGATGACCTTGGGATTGTTGGCCAGCGCTCTTGCCAGCGCCACACGCTGCTGTTCACCGCCGGAGATTTCATTGGGGAAGGAATCCTGCTTGCCGGCAAGGTTCACCGTGTTCAGAATGGCGGGAACCCGGCGCCGGATCATTTTCCGGGGGGTACCTACCACTTCCATGGCGAAGGCTACATTTTCATACACAGTCTTTTTCGGAAACAGACGGAAATCCTGGAACACCACACCCAGCTCTCTGCGGTAGTGGGGCACCTTGAAATTGGACATTTCCGTCAGGTTATATTTCCCAACGATCAGCTTTCCGGAGGTGGGCTTTTCTTCCCGGAGAAGCAGCTTCATCA
>JAFZET010000285.1 GCA_017560565.1 Clostridia bacterium
ATACGCCCATTTTTTCGGCAAGGTCTACCATTTCCTGTGCGTGGCGCAGGTCGTTGCTGATGGGCTTTTCGCCCAGAACATGGCAGCCGGCGCGCAGAGCCTGCATGGTGGGCTCATAGTGGTCGGAGGCGTATTCGTATCCCCCGGTGGTCACACTGGCCATATTCGGCTGCATGGCGGCCAGCATTTCCTTTGCCGAAGTGAAATACGGTACCCCGAACTTTTCTCCGGCTTTCTGTGCCAGCTCCGGTACCCGGTCACACACGGCAACAAGCTGTGCCTTATCCGATTCGGTATAGGCCTGGGCGTGTCTGTGCCCGATGTGCCCCATGCCGATGACTACAGTTCTTTGCATGATGATTATTCTCTCTTTATGATGGTGGTTGAGAAATGATGATTTGACGGTGTGTTGGGTATGACCTAATGGTATCCGGATGCATTCCCGAATTGCCCCTACAGGACATCAGAGAATTTTTCCGCAGACCTGTAAATCATCATTTATCAGGATTTATTCTTTGGATGCATTGTCAATGGCGGTCAGCAGTTCTCTGGTGGGGTCACAGGAGTGCTCCCAGTACATGATGCCTGCCAGCCCGTTTTCTCTGACATATCTTGTCTTTTCGGCTACGCTTTCCGGGTCGTCGAAGCTGATGAATTCACCGGTTTCTTCCTTGTACAGATACGGCGCGCCGTTGTCCCGGTACAGCTCGTATCCGTTCCTGCCGATGTATTCCGCACGCAGCTTGCCGTAGTTGGGGCCGAAGCCGCCGCTGTCTTCCGTGGTGCCTTTTTCGCCCAGACCGTGCATGGATCCCGCAGGGACACCCATCCACCGCCGGGAATAAAATGCCGCACCCAGAATCTGCTTTTCCACAGGAATGCCGCTTTCGGCAAACAGCTTCACATACATATCCCCGGAACCCCGGTCATAGTCGTCCACTGCCCCTGTACGGGAATACAGTGCCGTGTGAGGCCCGGCTACGGTACCGAGACCACGCATATCGTAGGTCATCAGGGACACATAGTCCAGAATCTCCGCAATGGCGGGAAGATCCATGGAATCGTTGATGTATCCGCCGCAGCCTGCCGCAATGGTCACCAGCCTGTCCGGCAGCACATCCCGCAGCGCCTGCAGAAGGAGCGTGAAGTTCTCTCTGTCCGCCGGGTCTGCGTCAATGCCCGCCCAGTCGATGGTGGGGTATTCCCAGTCCACGTCGATTCCGTCCAGCCGCCAGCGGTTCACCGCATCCAGACAGCTTACCGCAAAAGCCCGCCGTCCGGCATCGGTCATCGCCATATCGGAGAACCCGCCGGCACCCCATCCGCCCACAGAGAGCGTGATTTTCATAGCGGGGTTCACAGCACGGATTCTGTCCATGGCATCCGAAAAGACTTTTTCATTCCGAGGCGCAAAGGAAAGGATCCCGCCACGCACCAGCCCGAAAGCCAGATTGATCTGATTCAGCATGGACGCATCCGCATCGGTAACATCCTGCAGCCGATCCGTCCAGACATACCCAGCCTTGATCATACCGAAATCCCTCCCTTGGTCACGGAAAAATGATGCATTGATTGGAGATAGAACCAATTTTGACAAACCTGTAGGGAACGGCGTCCCCGACGGTCCGTCGTACGATTTGGTGTTCCCTATTTATGTAAATAAAACTTGCGTCCGGTGCACCGTTTTTACGGATTCCATGACGTTCGTTTCGGACCGCCGAGGACGTCGGTCCCTACACAACCTGGATCCTTTTCTTCCCGGCTTAGCCCTGCTTCTTGATTTCCTGCAGCTTCTTGGCGTCGTCGGGGTTACCGATGTGCATGGTGTTGTAGGCTTCTTCGGAGGAAACGAAGGGTCTGCCGAAGCCGTTCCAGTTCAGGTTGGTGTAGATGGGAGCGGTGCGGCCGGTTTCAGCTTCTCTCTTGGCGATGTGTGCCAGCATCTTGTTCTTCAGCAGTTCAACAACTTCCGGATACTTGTCGGCTACGTTGTTGTATTCGGTGGGGTCTTCTACCAGGTTGTACAGTTCTACTTCGGGCTTGAAGTGGAAGTCGGGTTCCAGAGCGATCATCAGCTTCCATTCGGGGGTTCTCCAGCCGTGCTTGCGCATCCAGGTAGCTTCGGTGATGTAGAATTCCGGTTCTTCGGGAGCCTTGCCGTCCATTACGTCCAGCAGGTTGCGGCCGTCGAAGTTGATGTCGGTTTCGATGCCCAGCATAGCCAGCAGAGTGGGCATGATATCCTTTTCGTAAGCGTAGCTCTGTACTCTCTTGCAGCCCTTGAAGTACTTCTTGCAGCCGCCGGGCCACTTGATTGCCAGCGGAACTACCAGGCAGTTGTCGTACATGGAGTGGTGGTCGAAGTAGCAGTCGTGGTCGTACAGGGTTTCACCGTGGTCGGAGGTGAATACTACGATGGTGTTGTCGGCGATGCCCAGGTATTCCAGCTTGTTCAGGATGATGCTGATGCAGGCATCCATGTAAGCGATGGCGCCGTCATACTGTGCGCAGATGTATTCAGCGTCAGTACACTTCGGCGGGAACCAGCTTGCGAAGTAGTCGCAGAACGGCTTGAATTCGAATACGGGATCCAGAGAATGGTTGTCGGGATCGTTTTCGTTGCCGGAGTAGAACATTCTTTCATACGGTTCCGGAGGCAGGTAAGGAGAGTGAGGATCCATGTGGCGCAGGAACAGCATGAAGGGCTTATCTTCAGCAGCCAGTCTTTCCAGTTCGGGGATAGCAACTTCGTTCAGGGATTCAGCCTTCTTGGATCTGCCTTCACCGAAGGAGCCCCAGGTTACGGAATAGTTCAGGTAGTTGCCGAAGCCCGGGAAACCGCCGTAGTTGATACAGGTGGTGTTGTAGCCGTTTTCTTCCAGCACTGCGGGCAGAGACTTCATATCCGGCAGATAGCCGCCCTGGTGACGCAGAGCAACCACGTTGGTGCCGAAGCAGTCCTTACCGGAAAGCATGGAAGCGTAGCCGGGGGTGGTGGGAATGGAAGGGCTGAACATATTGTCCCATACGATGGAGTCCTCAGACAGGAACTTATCGATATAGGGAGTGGTCAGCTTCTTGTAGCCGTACAGGCTCATGCGGTCACGACGCAGGGAGTCGATACCGAAAAACAGAATATTGGGCTTCTTTGCCATGGTGTTTTTCTCCTTTTTTGTTTTTTATAGAGGGGGAGTAATACAAGTCGTTCGGGCTGAATCGTGAGGTGCCTGCGGGAGAGATGTCAAGATTGGCTCCGCCAACTTGGGAATCAGCGGCGGCGCTCCGCTTTGTCTGGACTTTCGGTTTCGACGTAGTCGAATACCGGGTTGCGCGGTCAAACACCTTTGGAGTATACCACTGTCTGATCTCTTCATTCTCCGGCTGCACTGGGTAATTCTTATTTCTTAATTCTTACTTCTTAATTAGCCTTAATTGCCTGCCACTGCTGCGAAGGCTTCGTTTGCCTTGTTCACTTCGTCCAGAGCCTTCTTTTCCTTGGAAGCGTACATGGACGAGAATTCCTTTGCGTTATAATTCAGGCGGAACAGGTTCATGACTTCTTCGTTGTACATACCGAACTGGTAGTACCAGCCAAGGTCGTATACCCGGGTTTCGAAGATGATATCCAGCATTTCTGCGGATTCTTCGTCACGGGCGGACTTGTTCTTCAGGGTCATTTCATAGTACGCAGGGGTAACGGTGTACATACCTTCACAGGCAAGTGCTTCTGCCAGAATGGTGCTGTGGTCGGTGTCGATGTTGCCGAAGGGCATACAGAAGAACACAGAATGCCAGGAACCTACGGTGTTATAGTATTCCGTCTGTGCTTCGTCGTACTTGGGGAAGGGCAGGATACCGAAGTCGGCGTCCATGTCTCTCAGCTTGGGTACCATCTGCATCAGCTGCATGAAGAACATGGCCTGGTTGTTGGAGAACATCTGGATGGCCAGGGTATCGGCAGCGGAGCCGTGTCTCTGGTACTGGAAGCACTGGGTCTTGTCACGTCCGAAGGGGATGTACTTGTCCAGTGCATTGATGGTTCTTTCAGTGTTCAGGGTCAGGGCGATTTTGCCGTCCGCATCCACTTCGGCACACTTGATGCCGGCGCCGTTGACGACTGCCATGGTGATATCGTCCCAGATCATGGCGCCGTACTGGTCGTTCTCGGTGAATTCGCCGTCACCGTTGATATCCAGAGAGGTGGCTTCACAGAGTTCCAGGAAGGCATCCAGGGTCCATGTACCGTCTCTTACCATCTGATAGGGGTCTTCCATGGCATGGTCTGCTGCCAGTGCCTTATTGAAGAACACGGTACAGGTGGCATCGTTGTCTGCGGTGGAGATATCCCCCGTGGTATAGTACAGCTTGCCCATAACCGTCAGGTCGGCATTGGCTTTCTGGTCCCACCAGGGATTTTCCAGACCCAGGTACTGCATACTGTTCAGATCGTTCAGCGTGCCGTTGATGGCCATCTGACAGGTGGAATAGCCCTGCAGCAGCATGAAGGCATAATTGTTGTCTCCTGCCATCATCAGGGTATCCACGGCTTTGGTCACATCGGGATGCAGAACATTTCTGTTGTTCTTTTCGTTCTGGTCCACAGAGCTGATGACGCAGTTGAAACGCTCATTCAGAAGCTGGTTCCGGTTGTAACGGGCGTCATTGACGGGTTCCCCGGTAAGTTCTTCTGCGGCAAATTCGTTCTTGGACACACCGACGGTATCCGGGGGCCATTTTTCTTCGTTATAGCCCACCAGAATGGTCATATCCGCACCGCCCATATCGGTTTCGGGCAGGTCGGCATAGGGACGCTCGGTCTCGGTTTCGGTTTCCACAACCGTATCAGCAGAGGTTTCAGCGGGATTTTCATCCTTATCGGAATCGGAACATCCGACAGCGGAGGAAGCCAGCATCAGCATCGCCAGAAACAGTGCGATATTCTTGCGGTTCATGGGATACACTCCTTTTTATTTGAAATACGGTCTCGCAGGTAAAAGTGATTCTCAGGGGAGTGCGTTCTTAATTCAGAATTATGAATTAAGAATTCAGAATTACAGTATGCAACTCCAAATTCTTAATTCTTCATTCTTAATTCTTAATTTCCCGACTTATCTTGCGCCCAGGGACTTCAGGATGGCGTTCAGGTAGCCGTAGCTTTCTGCAGCGATCTTGGTAGCGTCCAGGTAGCTCTGGTCGGGACCGATGACTTCCAGAGAAACGGGACCGTCGTACTTGGCGTCAACCATGGCCTTGCAGTAGCCGTACAGGTCGATATCGCCGCGGCCGCAGGCCTGGGAAGTAGCGGGATCACCCGGGGAGGGGCCTTCACCCTTGCAGTCACGGATGTGGATGTGCTTCATGCGGGACAGAACTGCGGGCAGTGCGATGGCGGGATTTTCACCGGCTCTGTGAATGTGGGAGGGGTCCATGTCCACGCCGAATGCGGGAGAGGTAACGGCTTCCATCATGCGCAGGGTGGTGGGAGTGGAGTAGATAGCGGCACCTACGTGAGCCTTTACGCACAGGGTGATGCCGAACTTTTCAGCGTCTTCCGCACGGCTCTGGATGATTTCGCAGGACTGCTTCAGGGTTTCTTCGTTGTCCATCTGTCCGCCGGGGCCGATGTTGACGATCGGAATACCGATTTCTGCGCAGGCTTCAAAAGCGGTCAGCAGACGTTCTCTGTCCTGAGAAGCTACTTCAGTGGAGATGAAGGGCAGATCCAGTTCTTCACGGATGGCGATCAGTTCTGCCTTCTGGGTCTTCCAGTTGGCCAGATCCAGGTGTTCGCACATACCGCCGATGGCGGAGATTTCCACGCCGTCATAGCCGCACTTCTTGATTGCCTCTGCGGCTTCCCGGAAGGATACCGTCTTGAAGAGGACACTGTTTACGCCGAGTCTGATCATGATGTTTTTCTCCTTTTTTTATGGGATGAAAAGATTTCACTTTTTTATGTAAAGGGGAGGCTTTGGGGCTTCCCGGTTTACCTTTTTGGGGTGGCTTTCCAGCCGGGACTCAGAGGATAGGGGAGGAGGGAGATCGGTGTTCAGGCGCCACTCCGTCCCTTAGGGATTCACCAGCGGTGAACCCTGCCCTACACCTCCGAGACCTCCCACCCCTCCTCCTTATCCAGACTCAGGCGCTTTGCGCTGAGGTTGCACGGAATGTTGACAGAAGAAGGGGGGAGAAAGATACTGCTTTGGTGTAGAGAATATGTTGTATTTCTGGTATAAAATTTCGTCAGCTGATTCGTCCCAGAAGTCTGTGGAATGCCTTGTCGTAGAATTCCAGGGCACGGCTGCGGATTTCGGCGCAGTTGTCTGCATTGCAGTATTCCAGAATGAACGGGGTACGGTCGGTGTGGCGGATGTACAGTTCCATGAACTTCACCCAGTCGATGTCGCCGTCGCCCACGTTGACGCCGTAGGCGGCATTGATTTTCCGGTCCTTGCCGTGGAAGTAATAGATATCGTGCATCAGGTGGCGGAACATCCCCTCTTCGTCTTCCGCTGCAATGAAGTTGGCGGGATCCAGCATGGCACCCAGGCGCACATGAGAGGAGGCTTCCAGTTCCTCGATCAGGGTCTTGAGGCGGCGGGGGGATGGGATGATATCCAGTACGCAGGCTTCCAGTGCCAGATGCACGCCGCACTTTTCCGCTTCCAGGCACACATTGCCCACAAACTCCTTGATCCGGGTATAGTCCGCTTCGTAGGTGTCCGCATTGATTCCGCGGCTGCCGGGGGTGAATCCGCATTCGCTGGCGATATATTTCACGCCCGCTTCCGCTGCAAACTCAATGTACCGGCGTACATAGTCCATCTCTTTGGTACGTACTTCCTCGTCCGGATGGCGCAGGTCGGTGAACATTCCCAGAGAGACCACTTCCACGCCGTTTTCTCTGTATACCCGCACGGCGTTCTTGACCTTTTCCACCGTGATGTCTTCCAGCGAACCCATGCCGTTGTAGACCCAGCCCGGCAGATCTTCGTGTACAAAACACAGCTCCGTGCACTGAAATCCGATCTCGTGCATCCGGACAGCCGTCTCTGCAACGGTCTTTCCGCTAAACGCTCTCGTGGTGCATCCAATGTTCAGCATTCCAATATCCTCCTATGGGGATTTTTCCGTTTTCAACAGAATTCCGGTTCTTATCGTATCGTTTCCATTATAATATAACGAAAACCAATAATCAAGTATATGCCCGAAATTTGTCCGCTTTTTTTTCATGTTCTGCGATTCAATCGTCATAATTTGACTTTTTCCGCAGTTTTCAGGGACAAAGAAAACAGCCCTGTGGAAGAGCTGTTTCCGGAATGGATTCTGTTTTGCCGTGAGAGCTTCTCCGGTGCTTATTCCAGTTCCACCTTTACGGGCAGACCGGTTTCCATGGACTTGTTGCAGGCCAGGGTAAACGCAACGGACTTGAATGCATCTCTGTAAGAGGAACGGATCTTGGAGCCGTCGCCGGAGATAACCGCTTCGATGAAGGTACGGTCGCACAGCACGCCTGCGTCGATGGATTCTCTGTATTCCAGAGCGCCGCCTGCTGCCTTCAGAGCGCCGTCACCCTTTACGATGAAGCCGTCAGCTGCGCCGTCATCCTTCGGGGGTTCTTCACCGTAGATCAGGGTAGTGCCCAGGATCTTGTGTTCCATTCTCTTTTCTCTGGTGGAGAAGATGATCTTGGAATCGAAGCTGTTGCCGGAGTTGGCGTAGCAGCCGGTGGTGATTACGCCCAGTGCGCCGTTGGCAAACTTAACAACGGTGGTGGACAGGTCGTCGGTGTCATAGCCCGGCCATTCTTCGTCCTTGATGAAGCCGCGGCCGTTGTAGGAGAATACTTCCAGAGGTTCGCCTTCTTCACCCATGAAGTAGCGGATGATATCGAACTGATGAATGGTCTGTTCCACAGCCTGACCGCCGGACAGATCCTTCTTGCGCCACCAGTCAACGCCGGGAACGCCGCCGATTCTGGAGCAGTCGATCATCACAACCTGGTTTTCCTTACAGAACTTGATAGCGGGCTGTACGATGTTTTCCGCATAACGGCACTGGAAGCCGCTGGCGGTGATCAGACCCTTGGCTTCAGCAGCGTCACGGATCTTTCTGCCCAGATCCAGATCCAGAGCCAGGGGCTTCTGAACGTGGAAATGGATGCCTCTTTCGATCAGGTCGAATTCGATTTCGCCGTGGCAGTACGGGGGAACACCGATGAAGACCATATCGGGCTTGGTTTCGTCCAGCATCTTCTTATAGTCAGTGTACGCTTCGCCGCAGCCGGCCTTTTCCTTGAATGCTTCCGCTCTTTCGGGAATCAGGTCACACCAGCCTACCAGATCCACGATGTCCTTGAACTGTACGAAATGACTCAGGTGATACTGTCCGATCCCGCCGCAGCCGATCAGCGCAAGTCTCTTTTTTGCCATGATTTTATCCTCCTTTTTTGTTGGGGGGATACGTCCGGAGGATCTTTTGGGAAAAGATCCCCCAGGCCCCCTCAAAACCTTTTAACGTGTTTGGAATTATTTTGTTGGGTGCAGAGCCAGGTGCGATGCCGTTCCGGTTGCTGAAAATGGTTCGATCCATACTGTTTCTGTACAGCGGCTTCGCATTTTCAGAAGACCGCACGTTTGCCTGTGTACCCGTGACTTCTTACATTGCGCAGATTTCTGCGATTTCGCCGTTGACCTTGGCGTAGTAGTCTTCCCAGCTCATGTCGGGGAATGCCTTGAATACTTCGCCTACCAGGTATCCGTCATAGCCTGCAGCACGCAGAGCGGGGATCATAACCTTCCAGTCAGCACTGCCGTGGGTGATATCCTGCCAGGTACCGCCGGAGTTCAGACCGCCGTTGCGCTTGTAGTCCTTTACGTGTACCTTGCCGATGCGGTTTCCGAGAACTTCGATCCAGTATTCCGGAATGGAGAAGGCCAGCATATTGCCTGCATCCAGGTATGCGCCGATCTTGGGGGAACCCACTTCGTCAATGAAGGAAGCCATGTCGTAGGGAGACAGGAAGAAACCGTTCCATACGTTTTCCACGCCTACGAAAATGCCCAGTTCCTCGATCTTTGCCTTCTGTGCCTGCAGGAATGCAATGGAGGTCTTTCTGGCAGCGTCCAGCGTAGTAGCGCCGCCCATACCGCCGGGAACGATCAGGATGCCGTCCGCACCCAGTTCCTTGGCTGCTTCGATCTGCTTGTACAGCAGGGCTTCTGCGTCCGCCCACTGTTCCTTGTTGCCCATCTTGCCGCCCCACAGGGAGGTGGAGATGCTGCACACGGGCAGGTTGTACTTTTTGGAAAGTTCACGGATGGCAGCGTAGTCTTCCCTGGTGGTGTTCAGGGACAGACCGTGTGCGGCACCGGGTGCATCCACGTTCAGCTCGATCCCTTCAAAACCGGCCGCAGCAACAGCCGCAAAGGTTTCTTCCATGTTCAGAGAACCTTCTACAGTCCAGGCGTTCAGTGCTCTTTTCATACTTTTCACCTCTAAGACAGATTCAAATTTCCGCAATTTGTCCAGTCTCCCTTCAAGAACACCCGGCAGGACAAAAAAACTTGCCGCATCCTCTTTCCGTACAGGGAAAACTGTGCTATAATAACTATAATAAAAACGCCCCCTTCCCGCAATACAGGATTTGATTGTTTTTATGGACAAATCGACTGCAACGGAGTTTTTTCGGGGAAGAGGGAACAAACCGGAGGATACATGGAAACCAGATCCTTTTACCGCAACGTGGCACTGATGGACTGCAACCAGCAGATCGACGAGGAACCGCTGCTGGTCAACTGTGCCGGGTACTGCGGTTTCGACACGCCCTTTCAGACCCGGAACCGGGAGGGCAGGCAGGACTATTACCTTCAGTTCGTCACCCACGGAAGACTGTATCTCTGGCAGGACGATGCAACTGCCATACTGGAAGCCGGGGATTTTCTGCTGACCCGTCCCCGCACGCCCTACCGCTACTTTCTTCCGGGTGGGGAGTCCATGGGGTATCTCTGGGTTCACTTCACCGGATTCCACGCCGGCAGACTGCTCTCCCACCTCCAGCTGGAGCCTGGCAGGGTCTATTCCGCCCCCGACAGCATCCCCAAGATCAGAGAGCGGTTTGAATTCCTGTTCGGGGAGTTCACCAACCGGCAGCGGGGCTTTGACGACGCCTGTGCATCCCGCCTGACCCAGATCCTGGTATCCCTCTCCCGGGCGGCTGCCATCGGAGATACCGGTGCGGAACGGAAGCTGACCACCCTTGCCTGGCTCCACAGCCATTTCACCGAAAATGTATCCATGGGAGAGCTGGCCGCCATGGAACATCTCAGCGAAAGCCGCTACCGGAGCGTATTCCGCCGCCAGACCGGATTCTCTCCCAGTGAATACCGGATCGCCCTGCGGATGCAGCACGCCTGCGATCTGCTTGCCACCACCAGCCGGAGCATCACGGACATCAGTGCCGACTGCGGTTACGGGGACGTTTTGTACTTCACCCGTCTGTTCAAGCAGAAGATCGGCATCCCCCCGGGAGAGTACAGGAGCAGGGGAAAAAACGCTGCCGGTCTGCCGGAGTCATCTGTACCTGCAGAGGAGCATACATCCGCCGAAGGAGAAGCATTATGAAATTTATCCATATATCCGATCTGCATCTGGGACGGCGGCTGGGAGAATTCCGTCTGCAGGAAGAGCAGAGTGCCCTACTGGACTGGGTTCTGCGCACCGCCACCGAACATGACGCAGACGGCATCTTTTTGGCCGGGGATATTTTCGACCGTTCTGTTCCCCCGGTGGAGGCTGTGACCCTGTTTGACACCTTTCTCACCCGTCTTGCCGCCATGGGGATTCCCCTTTTCGCCATCAGCGGCAATCACGATTCCCCGGAACGGATCGCCTACGGCAGCAGTCTCATGGACGGTGCGGGGATCTATGTCTCCCCCTGCTTTGACGGCAGTGTCCGCAGGATTCCTCTGGAAAAGGACGGAGAACGGGTGTACATCCATCTGCTGCCCTTTCTGAAGCCGATACACGCTGCCGCCGCTTACGGACTGCCGGAGGAGGAGGTTCGGAACATGACCTGCTCGTCTGCCATAGCGGAAGTGTTTTCCCGGATGACCCTGCCCCGGGACGGTGCCAATATCCTGCTCTGCCATCAGTTTATCACCGGCAGTACCCGTTCCGCCTCGGAGGAGATACCGCTGGTGGGCACACTGGACGCAGCGGATGCCGGGCTGTTTGCCGGTTTTGATTATGTAGCTCTGGGGCATCTGCACCGGGCACAGGCGGTATCGGAGAAAATCCGCTACTGCGGTACCCTGATGCCCTATGATTTTTCGGAAACGGAAGAAAAAGGCTGTCTCCTGGTGGAGATACGGGATCATGCAGCCAGCTGTACCTTTCTTCCCGTACCGGCGGGACTGACACGCACCCTTATCACCCTCTCCGGTACTTACGACACCCTGATCAGCCGGGACTACCGGGAAAGCTGTCCCTACACGGAGGATTATCTGAAAATCCAGCTGGAGGAAGACACACCGGTACCCGACGCCATGGCAAAGCTCAGCGTGGTCTATCCCCGGATCGTACAGCTTTCCTACCGTCGGCAGGAGAACAATTTCATGGAAGAAGACGACGACTTCCGGGGAGAGGCGGCAAAGCAGCTTTCTCCGGAGGCAGTATTTGCATCTTTTTATGTCCGTCAGAACGAAACGGAGCTGTCTGAGGAGGATCGGGAATACATCCGCTCGCTCCTTGCGGAAGGAGGAGAATCATGCGGCCTCTGAAACTGACCCTGCAGGCTTTCGGTCCTTATCTGGAAGAAGTCACTGTGGATTTTGAAAAGCTGGGCCGGGAAGGGCTGTACCTGATCACCGGCGAAACGGGGGCGGGCAAGACCATGCTCTTTGACGCCGTAACCTTTGCCCTGTACGGGGAAGCCAGCGGCAGTGAACGGGACGCAGTCATGCTCCGGAGCAGACAGGCAGATCCGGGTGTGTACACCTGGGCGGAGCTTGATTTTCTCTGCCGGGGCAGACGCTGGCACATCCGTCGGGTACTGGGACGGGACAAGGTCAGCAAAAACGGTGAGCGTTCCTTTGTCCGTTCCACCGATGCACAGCTGTACACACCGGACGATCCCGCCTTCCCCATTGTGACAAAGCAGAAAGACGTAACAAAAGCCGTGGAAGAGCTGCTGGGTCTGACCAGAGAACAGTTCCGTGGATGCGCCATGATCGCCCAGGGGGAATTCCGGAATATTCTGCTCGCCCCCACATCAGAACGGCTGGTACTGCTGCGCCGCCTGTTCGGTACCCACCTGTACGACCGGCTGACCACACGGCTGACAGAAGAAGCGGCAGCGGCAAAATCCGCTTATGAAACCGCGGGAGCAGATCTGCGCCATCTGTTCTCCCGTCTCCGGCTGCCGGACAGTGAGAACGAGCCCCTGTGCCGGTGGTTGGAGGAACCCCTTCTGTATGCACAGGAACTCTCGGATGCACTGACCTCCTCCGTACAGGCAGACCATACCACTCTGGATACACTGGATGCTTCCATCCGGGCAGCGGAAGCGGAGCAGAACACCCTGACTGCCCTGATCACCCGGGCGGAAGAAGACGAAAAACGACTGCGGGAAAAAGAAGAGGCGGAGAAAGCACAGAGATCCTCTGCCGCCAAACGGGAAGAAACCGCCCGCCGTCTGGAAAAAGCCGAAGAGGTACTGCCCGCCGCACAGAAGAAACGGGAAGAGGCCGCCCGTCTGGAAGCCCTTCTGCCTCTGTGCCGGGAGCTGGACGCCGCCAAAGCCAGAAAAGCCGGGCTGGAAGCCGCCAGAGCCGAAAAACGGAAAGAACTGGAGGCTCTCCGGCTCCGGCTAGAAAAGATCCGCAGCCGGCTGGAAGATTACCGAAGGGAAGCGGCAGAAGCAGGGGAGGCACGGGTCACCCTGGGGGAACTGGAAAACCGGCATCAGAAAACCGGGGCACTTCTGCGGCAGCTCGCTGCCCTCTGTGCGGCACAGGAAAGCTGGGCGCAGTCCGTGAAGATCTGGCAGAGTGCAGCGGAAACCTACCGGCAGCGCAGCAGGGAAGCGGAAGAAGCGGGCACGGCATTCCGTCGGCTGGAAAAAGCCCACCTGGACGGACAGGCAGGCATTCTTGCCCGGTCTCTGCAGCCGGGAGAACCCTGTCCGGTCTGCGGTTCCACCAGCCATCCGGCACCGGCTGTATCCGGTACGGGGGAGATTCCGGGAGAAGAAGCCCTCAGAGCCGCCCGTACCCGCTGGGAAAGAGCCGCCGCCGCCGCATCAGAAGCCTCTCACAAAGCGGGCATCCTCCGGGGCAGCAGTGAGCGCTCCCTTGCGGAATTTGCCGGTCAGGCCGCCGCACTGGAACACACCCCGCCGGAAAACTGGGCCCATCCGGAAGACGCCGACTTTATCCTTGCCGCTGTGGGCGAACAGATCCGCCTTCTGCAAACAGAACAGGCTGACCTTGCCGGAAAACTGACCGTTCTGCGGGAGACCACCGCCCGGTATCAGGATCTGACCGACCGCATGAACCGGGGAGAAGCTCTGCTTATGCAGGAAAACGCCCGGCATCAGGAATACGAATCTTCACTGGCGGCCATGGACGGCGCATGGGACGGGGTTTCGGAACAGGTCAGAGCCCTGCAGGCACAGGTACCGGATCTGTCCCCCCATGAAACGGAAGAAACCATCCGCCGTCTGCTGAAAGAAGCCACTGCCGCAGAAGAGATCTGCACAGCACTGGAAAAAGAACAGGCGGAAGCGGAAAGACTGGAAAACACCGCTGCTGCCCGGCTGGAAACCCTGACCCGCCAGACAAAGGATGCCATTGCCCATCGTCTGCCGGAGCTGCAATCGTCCAGAGAAGCCGCCCTCCGCCGCACGGAAAAGCTCCGGGAAACACAGACCGCACTCCACACCCGGCTTCATGTACACGAGGATATTCTCACCCGCCTGCCCGCTCTTCTGAAACGGCTGACCGAAACGGAATCCCTGTACCGGCGCAGAAAGCATCTGGCAGACACGGCATCCGGAACGCTGGGCGGAAAGGAAAAAATGCCGCTGGAGATCTATGCCCAGCTCCATCTGTTTGACCGGGTTCTGCGGCGTGCCAATCTGCGCCTCCTGCGGATGACGGATGGACGGTATGAACTGCGCCGCCGGGAAGAAGCGGACAACATCCGTACCAAGACCGGTCTGGAGCTGGATGTGATGGATCACCACAGCGGTATGACCAGAAGTGTGCGTACTCTCTCCGGCGGGGAATCCTTCAAGGCATCCCTGGCACTGGCGCTGGGACTGGCGGACGAAACGGAATCGGTTTCCGGCGGGGTACACATCGATGCCATGTTCCTGGACGAAGGCTTCGGTTCCCTGGACGCCGCCTCTCTGGAAAATGCCATCGTCACCCTTTCCCGGCTGTCGGAGGGCTGTCGTCTGGTGGGGATCATTTCCCATGTGGCACAGCTCAGGGAACGGATCGACCGGCAGATTGTGGTGACAAAAGACCGCACCGGCGGCAGCAGGGTGACGGTGATGGGGAATTGAGAATTAAGAATTACCGCGTATGGTTCAGGATGGACGGATGCCGGTCTTTTGTTTCATATTTTTTGTATCTCTTACACAAAAAACTTACAAAATCTCTTGCGTCTGTGCATCTGCCTGTGGTATAATGATGTCAATGCAATATCATTTTCAGCCTGAAGGAGATTATTCCATGAAAAAACGTATCTTTATACTGTTGTTTGCAGCCCTGCTCTGCACTTCTTCTCTCCTCTCCTGCGGCGGCGGGGAAGCGGAAACCACTGCACAGACCTCTGCAGCAGCGGAAACCGAGGCGGAAACCGAATTCCGCTATTCCGCAGACTATCTGCC
>JAFZET010000286.1 GCA_017560565.1 Clostridia bacterium
ATGCAGCTTCGTAAACAGTGGTAATTTCTTCGGTTTCTTCAGTCTCCGGAGTGACCACAGTCTTGGTGGCAGTAAACTTGAAAGTATCGCTGTGGGTGGGGCGGGCAAAGCTGTCTGCCGCTTCGATCACGAAAGTATTGCCGGTCAGGCTCAGGAATGCCGCACCGTTGTCCGTGGTCTTGACAACCTTCAGGTCACCATAGCCTGCGGGCAGAGTAATGGTACCGTCAGCCGTGCCGGTCAGTGCCAGTGTAATGGAGCCGGTGCTCGTGAAATTCTCTGTGCCCATGGGTCTGTCCGTGCTGGCATTGATGCCGCCGTCAACAGCCGCTTTGATCACATCTTCCGCAGGTGCGGCCACATTGGCAGCCCCAACAAAAATAGCAGTGGGGAATACCATTACGACAACAAGCACCAGAGAGATGATTGCGCTAAGATTCCTCTTCATAGTTTTTCCTTCCTTTATTTCGGATGCACCGGACGCCCAATCGGCTCTCCTGCCGTCGTCCGCCGCTTTCCATTATTTGACTGCGTTTTTTGCAGAAAGTTCCGCAGATGCGCCATCCGGTTCCGAATTTACAATTTCGAAACACCTTGCATCCGTACGGGCTTCCCGCACCGTTCAGCCACCGTCACGAAGCTGTCCGGTCGTTTGCCTGCTTTCCGGTCAGGATCTCAGTCTTTCCGTCAGCGCTTCCTGCAGTACCTGGGAAAAGTTCAGTCCCCGCTTCAGAGCCGCCTTGTTCATCCACACCGGGATGGTCAGCGTTTTCTTCACGGACCGTTCAAAATGCACCCGGGCGTATTCATCCACGTCCACAGCGATCATGTTGACAAACCCGTCCGCCGCCTGCATCTCCAGCTCACCGGCAATTTCGTCCGGCCGCAGGTTCTGCATGGGGGTAGGTTCCGGTACCGTTTCGCCCTTCTGCCTGCAGGAGAACAGGTATCCTGCCAGACAGTCAATGGCTGCCGACAGACCTTCCTCCAGCGAGGGGGCACAGGTCGCAAGATAACGAAGATCGGGAAAAACCACATAATAGCCGCTGCTGTCTTTGAAGAAACAGGCGGGATATGCAGATATCATTCTGTACCTCCTTGGGGTCTTCCCGGACAGGTTCATACCGCTTCATGCGCCCTTTCAGCCGTCGGATACGGTTCCGGGCGTTTTTTGAGCTGCAGACTCCTGTCTTATGAGGATTATACCACATTCTACGTGTTTTGTCAATACGTTGAAATAAAATAAGTTAAATTTTTCCACGTATTTTTCTGAAACTTCCCATTTGAAAACGGATGAATTTGCCACGCAGAAATTTCACACGTATGGTCATAACACGCCTCCTATACAAATACAGGCATTTGCAACACTTTCTGTCCCGGCACGTATCACACTGAATACGTATCGCCGAATACGTATTGCAATGAATACGTATTCCAGGGACACAGCCGGTGTAAAGAAAACAAAAAAGGAACAGCCGTCAAAGCCATTCCTTCATTAATTATATGCAATTATATGCAGCAACACACAGGCAGTCCCGCCGCCCCTGTACACCTGTCCGCCGCAGAAAACAAAAAAAGAGGAACAACCCCACCGGATCATTCCTCAGTATACACAAATTCATTTCGGACTGCACTGACTGCCGCACAAACACTGTCCAGTCCCCGCCGTATAAACGCTGCGTGGGATCGCTCTCCTGCAAAACAAAAGAAGAACCGTGTCTGGCTGCCGCACTGCGGTCGGGCTGGGCCATCAAGGACTCGAACCTTGGACCGACCGGTTATGAGCCGGGAGCTCTAACCAACTGAGCTAATGGCCCCTGCGGAATCTGCATACGCAAAGAGTATAGCACAACTCCCTCCGTTTGTCAAGATGTCTTAAAAAATTTACCACGGCGATCCCCCGTTTTCCACTGAGCAGCCGCAAAAAACAGTGGCAATTCCCACACAACGGTTTTCCGCTGTGGAAAAAGGTTTTCCCAAATCACCAAAACCGGTTATCCTGTGGAAAACTGTGGAAAACTCATGTTCCGTGGATATATATCCGCCATATTCCGGAAAAATCCCCATTCATACACAAGATATCGCCTTTTTCATCCCGATTTTTCTCAACAGCCTGTTGAAAACGCCGTTGGATAACCACCGCAGTTTTCCCAATCAGTGGCTTTATCCACACAGGTTTTCAACAGGATGGGGAAAAGTTCCGCCCCCGGTGCATCGAAAAACAGCGGATAACTTCCGTTTTTCCGCCCCACCCGGCTTTTGGGCAAAATGTACGACAGAGGCACGCCGCAGTCTTCTTTTTTTCTCATGAATCTTTTGGAATTCTCTTGCAATCCGGATGTTTTTGTGTTATACTATATACAGCATATCAAAGAATATGCAATGATTACGCTGATTTGATTGGAGAGTGGGCTGAACGGTCCACTCTCTTGTTTGTACATCCGCCCGTGCAGCTTTGCCGGGCAGATCACAGAACGGAGTTTTTATGAAAAAACCGATTGCACAGCAGGTGTGGGAACTGACGGAGCCCACCGCCGCCTCTCTGGGGTTCACCCTGTGGGATGTAGAATACGTCAAGGAGGGTGCGGACTGGGTGCTCCGGCTGACCCTCGACAAGCCCGGCGCCCTCTCCGGCGAGGCACCCGGCATTTCCATCGATGACTGCGAAGTTTTCCACCGTGCCATCGATCCCATCCTGGACGAGGCCGACCCCATCGAAGGCTCCTATATGCTGGAAGTCTCCTCTCCCGGCGTGGAACGTGTGCTGACACGCCCCGAGCATTTTGAAGCCTGTACCGGTCTGGAAGTCATCGCCCGCTGCTTCACTGCGGTAAACGGCGCCAGAGTCTTCCAGGGCAAGCTGGCCGGCATGAAGGAAGACATGATCCTCATCGAAACCGAAGCCGGCACCGCCGAACTCCCCCGCAAAGCCGTTTCCAAAGTGGAGACTGTGTTCGCCTGGTAAGAACCAATAATAAATAAGCAATAGATAAGATATCACAAATAAGGAGAAAACAACAATGAACGCGGAACTGTTCGAAGCGCTCGAGCTGCTGGAGAAGACAAAAGGTATCCCCGTGGAATATATGCTGGAGAAGGTAGAGGCTGCCATGCAGTCTGCCTTCAAGAAGGAATACGGTTCTTCCGCCGTACGGGTTGCCATCAACCGTGAGAAAAAGGAAATGAAGATTTTCAAACAGCGCACGGTTGTGGAAGAAGTGGAAGACCCCAGAAGCCAGATCTCCTACGAGGATGCACAGGCCATCAGCAGAAGATACGAACTGGGCACCATTATCGAAGATGAAATCAAAACCGCCTCCTTCGGTCGGATCAGCGCACAGACCGCCAAGCAGGTCATCGTGCAGGGCATCCGGGAAGCGGAAAAGTCCAATATCATCAAGGAATACGAAAAGAAGAGAGAAGAAGTCATCTCCGCCGTGGTCACCAAGCGTGACGAAGTGAACGGCGACGTGGAAGTGGATACCGGCACATCCACCGCATGGCTGAAGAAGGACGACCAGCTGCCCGGCGAAGAACTGCACGTAGGCGACAGAATCCGCGTGTTCGTTACCGAAGTCAAGAGAGACACCGAAGCCGCAGGTCCTCTGGTAACCCTCTCCCGTACCCATCCCAATATGCTGCGCAGAATGTTTGAAGCGGACATCCCCGAAATCCAGGACGGCACCGTTCTGATCAAGGGCGTTGCCAGAGAAGCCGGCAGCCGTTCCAAGATCGCCGTACTGTCCCGTGACCCCGAAGTGGACGCCGTGGGTGCCTGCATCGGGAACCGGGGTATGCGTATCGGTACCGTAGTGGACGAACTGCGAGGCGAAAAGATCGACGTGATCGCCTACTCCGACCGGATGGAAGACTACATCGCCGCCGCCCTGTCTCCCGCCTCCGTGCTGGAAGTGGAGTTTGACGGGGAACGGAGCGCCAAGGCCATTGTGGCGGGGGATCAGCTCTCCCTGGCCATCGGCAAGGAAGGACAGAACGTCCGTCTCGCCGCCAAGCTCACCGGCTGCAAAATTGATATCAAAGGTGTGAAACAGAACTGATGGCAACCACCAAACCCAAACAGAACGGCGATAAGAACCGCAAAGTGCCCCAGAGACGCTGTGTCGGCTGTGGTGGTACCTTCGATAAGAAAGAGCTTCTGCGGATCGTGCGTACCCCTGCGGAAAAAGACGCAAACGGCGAACCGGTGCCCGCAGACTCCACAGCGGAACGGATCCTCATCGATTTCACCGGCAAGAAGTCCGGCAGAGGTGCATATATTTGCAAGAAGGAAGAATGCCTTGCAAAAGCCAGAAAGGCCGGTCGGCTGAAATCCTCCCTGGAATGCGAGATCACCGATGCGGTGTACGAGGAACTGGCCAAGGAAATCCGGCTGGGATAAGGTTAAGTAAGAAGTAAGAGATAAGAAGTAAGAAGCTGATGGATACACAAAAACTGCTGCGCTATGTAGGGCTGTGCAAACGGGCCGGCGGGGTTGTCAGAGGGGCAGATGTGATTGCAAAAAGTCTTGCCAAGACCGTATGCGTACTGATTGCCTCCGATGCCTCCGAGCGGACTGTAAAGCAGACCACGGACAAGTGCAGAAACGCCGGGGTTCCCTGCGTAACCATCGGTGCGGACAAATATGATCTGGCGCACGCCGTTGGAGCTTCCTCTCCCTGTGCCGCTGTTGCGGTGCTGGCAGGGAAAGGTCCCGCAGATGCGGTGAAAGCTATGATCACCGAAGAAAACGCAGACAAAACCGAGTAATACCACATTACTATATACGAAACCGGGTCAAACGGATGACGAACGACCTGATTGCAAGCGGTATCCGGTCAAACGGGTACCTGGGCTTTTACGACAGAAAGGATGATGAGATTGGCAGCTAAACAGACACCTGCATTCCGCGTAAACCAGATGGCAAAGGATCTGCGTACCAAAACAAAAGACCTGCTTACCACCATGGACGAAGCGGGGATTCCCGGAAAAAACAATTCCGCGGCACTGGATGCGGATGAGGTCAACCTGCTTTTCGAGTACATGACCCGGCAGAGCCAGATCAAGGATATGGATGGCTATCTGAACGGCAAAACGGAGATCGATCTCCCCGATTCCGCCGCCAAGAAGGCAAAAGCCGAAGCAGAGGCTAAAGCTAAGGCAGAAGCGGAGGCTAAGGCTAAGGCGGAAGCGGAAGCAAAAGCCAAGGCAGAAGCAGAAGCTAAGGCTAAGGCGGAAGCGGAAGCTAAGGCGAAAGCAGAAGCAGAAGCCAAGGCTAAGGCAGAAGCAAGAGCCAAGGCGGAAGCAGAAGCAAGAGCCAAGGCGGAAGCAGAAGCAAAAGCCAAGGCAGAAGCAGAGGCAAAAGCCAAGGCGGAAGCAGAGGCAAAAGCCAAGGCGGAAGCAGAAGCAAAAGCAAAGGCGGAAGCAGAGGCAAAGGCCAAGGCAGAAGCGGAAGCAAA